>NZ_JBSFJV010000033.1:0-80982 GCF_053598235.1 Kitasatospora sp. NPDC001159 | reverse complement strand
GGCGGCGTCGGCCGGGTGATCCTGACGGCACCGCGCGGGCTGGTGGCGCTGCCCGTCAACTACCGGGTGCTGGACGCCACCATCCTGTACCGCACTGCCGAGGACGGCACCCTGGCCCGGGACACCTGGATGCGCATCCGGCCCAGCGGGATCAGCGGCCGGATCATCCTCCCGGAAGGCCCCCCGATCATCGACTCCGCATAGGCAAGGAACGACCGACATGAACCCGAAACCGCACATCCTCGTGGTCGGCGGCGGCTTCGCCGGACTGGAGACGGCCTTCGGGCTGCGCCATCTGCTCGGCGACCGGGTCCGGCTCTCGCTCGCCGCCGACCGGGAGGACTTCCTGTTCAAGCCCAACACCGTCTACCTGCCGTTCGGCGCCGACGAGGACCCGCTCCACATCCACCTGCCCGGACCGCTGTTCCGCCGCCACATCGTCTTCCACCAGGGCACGGTGGCTGACGTCGATCCGGACGCCCTGGCGGTGGACCTCACCGACGGCACCCGGCTGCGCGGTGACTTCCTGGTCCTCGCCACCGGCGCCGCGATGCGCCCGCAGGAGGTGCCCGGCCTGGCCGAGCATGCCCAGGCGGTGTGGACTCCCCGCCAGATGCGCTCGCTGGGGCATCGCTTCCAGGAGCTCAAGGAGGTCGCCGAGGCCCGGCAGCACCGCCGGGTGTTGTTCCTCGTCCCGCCGAACAACAAGTGCGCCGGGCCGCTGTACGAGATCGCGTTCATGCTGGACACCTGGTTGCGCCGGGCGAACCTGCGGCCGTACGTCGACCTGACCTGGACCACCTACGAGTCCGGCTACATCCAGGCCTTCGGCCCGCGGCTGCACCACGTGGTGGAGCAGGAGTTCGCGGCCCGGGGCATCGAGGGACACACCTCGGCCGTGGTGGAGAAGGTTGGCCACGACGAGGTCCGCTACGCCGACGGCTCCGTCCGCCCGTACGACCTGCTCGTCGCCTTCCCGCCGTACGTATCCGCCGTCGACTACCAGCAACTGCCGCACGACGAACGGGGGTTCCTGCACACCCACGCGGACACCCGGCAGGTGCGCGGGCACCCGAGGATCTACGCGCCGGGCGACGCGGGGGACTTCCCGGTGAAGCAGGCCTTCCTGGCCTTTCTCCAGGCCGACGCCGTCAGCCAGCACATCTGCACCGTGGTCGACCCCCAACTGCTGTCCCGGCCAAGGCCGTTCGAACCGATCAGCATGTGTGTGATGGAGATGCTGGACAAGGCAACCTTCGCCCAGGTGCCGCTGGAGGAGACCGGCGACCCGGCTCGGCCCGTACGTGTGGCGGCCGACGCCGGCGACGCCTACCGCGTCGGCACCTCCCCGCTCTGGCGCCTCGGCAAGAAGGCCCTCGGCCTCTACCTGCCCGTCCGGTTCCGCGCCGGCCGTCCGTTCCACGGCGGGCGCCCCTGGCAGGCCATGGAGTTCGCCCTCAAGGGCATGTCGCGCACCCTGGCCTCCTGACGGCTCGGATCCCCACGCGTGCCCCGTGCGGCCGCAGGGTTCCGGACCCGCTGGGGTCGGTTCGGCGCCCGGTCAGCGGCGGTCCCGGTAGTAGTCGCGCCACCCGAGGCGGTAGACCCTGTCCAGCGGGGGACGGACCGAACCCCCGGGATGAAGGGCACCAGGACCAGCCCGAGAGTGTCCGGCAGCAGCTTCTCCGGCGGCAGCCTCCTGACAGCGTAGCGCCGCCGGCGACCTGCGCGACCGGGCTGGCCGGACCACCGTGTCCGCATGCTCACCTCCGATCCGGCGGCCCCGGCGGGTGGCCGCCGGGGCCGCCGGGGTGCGGGTCGTTGACAAAGCCGGGGGCACGATGGTCACCCCGCCCTCAGCGAGCCGCTGCAACGCCCGGTGCACATGCTGCTTGCCGGCCGGGTCCCGATGGAACAGCAGACGGGCTCCTCCCCGACAGCAGGCCCGGGCCCGACGACCGGCCGGACGCAGAGCGCGACGGCTCCGGCTCAGGGGTCCGCGGCGAATGGACTGGGATGCGGGTCAGTAGTAGTGGCGACGTCCACCGACGGAGTGCCCGACGGCTCCGGCCACCCACAGGACGAGGCCGATGAGGAGCAGGATGACGCCGATGGTCCACAGGACCGGAATCCCGATGACGAAGCCCACAATGAGCAGGATGACGCCGAGCACGATCACGATGTCCTCCCTGAGGGTGACGGTGACGGTTGACGGGAGGTGCCGGCTGCGGCGCGCTCGGCGCCGCCGCCGCCCCTGGGCGGTGGAGCCGTCACTTCTCCGGCCGGGCCCATAAGCCGCGTCTACCGCCCCACGGGCCCGGTAAACCCCTGACCGGCCCCCGAAAGTCATCCGGCCGAGGGGACGGGATCGCCGGTGAACAGGGCGCGGCGTTCCTCCTCGGCCAGCCCGCCCCGGACGCCGTACGGCTCCCGCACGGCAAGCGCGTGACGGCGGCACTCCACCCGGACCTCGCAGCCGCCGCAGTCGACCGCTCCTCAGCGACGGTGGCGGCCCCTGCGCCGACGGGCGGCCGGGGCCACGCCCGGCGCCGGGAGGAACAGCCGGGCCACCTCGCGGCCGAGGTTCACGCCGATGGCGAGGGCCATCGCCGTCGCCGTGGCGCGCCCGAGGCCGCTGAGCCCCGTCTCGGGTTCGCCCCGGACGAAGGCGACCAGCCCGAAGTACAGCAGCGACCCGGGCAGCAGCGGCCCCAGCGCGGCGGTGACGAACGGCAGTGCAGAGCTTCCCCGGTACCGGGCCATGAGCTGGCCGGACAGGCCCACCAGCACCGCGGCGAGGCCGGTGGCCATGATGGGCTCCCCACCGGCGTCGACCAGCACGGCGTACGTCGACCAGCCCGCCCCGCTGTTGACCAGGACGCCCGGCAGCGTGCCCGGCTCGGTGTTGAGCAGCACCGCGAAGGTCAGGGCGAGCAGGATCGCCGCCGCCAGCTGGAGCGGCGGGTTCGACGACGATGCCGAAACGCCCTGGGCCGCCAGGTCGGCACCGTTGTTGACGCCGACGTAGAGCACGGTCATCACCCCGACGACCACGCCCGCCATCAGGTACAGCACTTCCAGCAGCCGCGCGGCGGCGGTGAGGTAGAAGCCCGCGAGGCCGTCCTGCACCGCCGCCACCATGGGCCATCCGGGCAGGAGCGCGTACAGCCCCCCGGTGATCACCTCCGGCCCGCGCAGGTGCAGCCGGTTGAAGGACATCAGGATGCCGACCACCGCGGCCGGGGTCGCGGCCGTCGCGATCCGGTAGAACTTCGGCAGGTCATGGCGACCGACCAGCGCCGACAGCCGGTCGCCCGCCATGGCCGTGACGACGGCGCTGACGAACACCAGCCAGGCCCGGGCGTCGGCCCGGCCGCCGAGCAGCATCGCCGCGGCGCCGGCCAGCAGGCCGGAGGAGAGGACCAGCGCCCAGGCGGGGTAGCGGCGGCAGTGCCGGCGAACCGCCCTCAGCCGCAGGTGGGCGTCGTTCACGCGAAGTCCGCCGACGGTGATCTCGGTGACCAGCCGGAAGAGCGCCGCCAGCCGCGCGTAGTCCCCGGTAGGGTGGCGCACGGACCTCTCGGCCGTCGTCGGTGGCCCGTCGGGGCCCTGCTGGTAGGAGATCGCCACCCGGGTGAAGGTGACCTGGGGATCGCAGGGCTGGGCCCGGTAGGTCCGCACGACGGCGAGCATGGCCGCCTCGACGTCCTCCGCGGCCTCGCCGCAGGCCAGCATCAGCTCACCCACCAGCAGTGCCAGGTCCAGGACGGCGGCCACCTCGGCGGGCCCCGGCT
Organism: Kitasatospora sp. NPDC001159; assembly: GCF_053598235.1. Taxonomy (NCBI): domain Bacteria; kingdom Bacillati; phylum Actinomycetota; class Actinomycetes; order Kitasatosporales; family Streptomycetaceae; genus Kitasatospora; species Kitasatospora sp. NPDC001159. The sequence goes on along the minus strand of NZ_JBSFJV010000033.1, from coordinate 77,188 downwards.
CGTCCGCGCCGGTTACCGCGCGGTCACCGACCAGCGGACGGGCGGTGGTCGGGGTGCGCAACAGCGGCAGCATCAGGTCGGGCCAGTGGGCTGCGGCGTCCATGTCGGCGCTCTCGCTCCGCGCCCCGGATGCACCGGTGTCCTGCCGGGGCGCCGTCGGCCTTCCGGGCGGCCGCCCAAGGGTGGGGTCGGCCTCCTGGGCCTCACCGGACCGTCCCTGCGGCGGCACGCGTCGGCCGGCCGAACCCTCCGCCTCGGCCCGCACACCGAACCGCTCGTGTTCCGGCATCATCGCTCCCCGCACCACCCCCCGCCCTGCTACTCTTCGCACCTGCTTGACTACCCGTAGCCATCAATTCGTGAACGTCACGCCCGGAGTGCGGCGGACCGTTCGCGCCCGCCGTCCGGGTACGGCCGGGCACCGGGCGCTGGTGGGATCACCTGAAGACCAGCTCAGGCGGGTGGGCGGAGCCGGCAGCCGACCGCCGCCCGCGGGTCTCAGACGGGCCGCTCCCGGGCGAGCCGGTAGTGCCGCGGGTCGGCGATGCCGTGCAGGTCCTCGGCGATGAGCGAGCGGTCGTCGCCGCCCAGGAGCTGGAGGCGCCGCAGTTCGCGCACCGGGCGCAGCCCGAAGGAGTCGCCAGCTCCAGGTCGAGCCGACCCTCCGTACGGGCGAACGACCAGCGGCGGGTGACCTCGCCCTGCAGTCCTGCCAGGTGGGTGCCCGTCAGGTGGCCGCCCTCGACGGAGTCGTCCGGTACCGCGGCGTCCGCCGAGGAGGCGAGTTCCAGCTCCATGGGACTCGCCGTACTGGGCGTCACAGCGGCCGGGCGCCACCACCGCGCCGCCCGCCCGGTCCCACCCGGGGCCGTCACCGGGCCGCGCGTCGGCGGGACGGGTGCCCAGCAGCCGGTGGACCGCAGCGTCCACCTCCGGGGCGTCACTGCCGGGCGACAGCTGCTCCACCGGCCCCTCGTGTCCTGCCGGCACCCTCACGGTGCAGCGGCCGCGGACCGGTGCCGCCGGACTCGTTCCGTCCGGCGGCACCAGCAAGGGTGGTGCGACGTCAGCCCTGGCAGAGGCCGCGGGTGTAGTCGTACGTCGCGGCGGCCTGGGAGTACTGCCACTGCGGGGCGAGCAGCTGGTCGTTGAGCTGCGTCGCGGCGGTGCGGTTCTCGACGAGGTAGCCGAAGTCCTGCAGCCAGGCCGGGTAGAGGTTCTTGGAGCCGATGAAGAAGGCGGATCCGTCGACCGAGACCAGCTTGTGGTGCAGCGCGTAGGGGTGGCCGTCGGCCCAGGTGGAGGTGGGGGCGGCGCGGAACGGGGCGAGCTGGAGATTCTGGCACATCGTCGTCTTCGCCTGGGCCGGGTCGCCGAGGCGGGCGGTGAGGCGGGCGGCGAGGGTGTCGCTGATCTCGTTCAGGGACTTGATCTGCGAGTAGCCGCCGCTGCCGACCGTGCCCCGGTTTCCGGGGTCGCTGACCACGATGCGGACCTTCACGCCGTCGGCGAGCTTGCCCGCGAGCAGGTCGAAGAGCCGTACGTCGTAGCGGGGCATCGGCGGACAGGTGCCGGTGACGTCCTGCTGGGAGATGTCGATGCGGCTGTCCGCGCTCGCGATCAGCGCGCGCAGGGCGTTCTCCTCCGGGTTGACCGTCTCGTAGTCACGGTCGCCGTTGGTGTTGTCGTGCAGGCCGATCGGGCCGCACTTGACGTCGTCGGCGACGGGCGCCGGGCCCGGGTGGTAGTCGGAGGCGGGGTCGTTGTCGCGGATCCCGACGCCCAGGCCCCCGACGGCTATCACCGACTGGCCGCCGGTGGCGGGCACCCGGTCGGCCGGCGGGTTGAGGCGCTGCTCCAGGTCGGGGGTGCAGGCCGCACCGTTGGAGGCGGCGAACCAGGCAGCCGAGAACGTCCCGGTGTTGCGGCAGGTCCAGTCCCACAGGGTGTCCAGGTAGGAACCGGCGGAGCCGGCGGCCGGACCGGTCAGCGCGAGGTCGACGTCGGTGACCGGGTGGGCGGTGTCGAGGTAATCGTTCTTCCAGTTGTTGATCCCGCCGGCGATGACGCTCCGCCCGTCGACGACCAGCAGCTTGGAGTGGTTCCAGGAGAACGCGGTCTTGGCGGTGGTCATCGAGGCGACCTCGAGGGTCACGCTCCCGGCGGCGCGACCGAGCTTCGCCACCAGTTCGTCCCGGTACTTGGACGGCAGCGCGGTGATGTTGTACAGCGGCGCGGCCCCGGCAAGGATCCGCACGTGCGGCTTGTTCCCGGCGGCCACCGACGCCTTGAGGCCGTCCACGATGGCGTTCTGGAACGCGCCGTCCGGGAACGGCGCGAGGGTCGAGATGTCGACGGTGCGGGTGGCGTGCGAGATGTTCTCGCGCATCTTGTCGAGCAGCCGGCGGGTGCCGGTGCGCTCGGTGCAGGAGGGGTCGCCCCAGCAGCCGGGGGTCTGCAGCAGCCAGCCGCCCGGATCGTCGGCCGGCGCGTCGAGCCGGTTGCCCGCCGTGCGCTGCCACACCGTCCCTTCCAGGCCGGGCGACACCTGACGCAGCGTCTGCTCCACCGCGTCCAGGTGCGGGGTGGCGTCGGTTTGCCCGGCAGCGGCCGGGGCGGGAGCCGGATCGGCGAACGCGGGGGCGACGGGCAGCACGCAGACGGCGGTGGCGAGGGCCAGCACGGAACCGGCGAGACGGCGGCCGGAACGGCGGGGCTGGTGATCGAGCACGTACAAGTCCTTCATGAGAGGCCGGTGACATTCACTCGGATGACACTATTAAATTACCCTAAGGTAACCTGAGGTAATGTCAGGACCTCATCAAGAAGGACGCCGTCGCTCCGGGCCGGGCTGGTGAGAATCTGAGCGCCGACTCCCACGCCGACGACGACCGGGCAGCCGTCGCCGCCCGACCGTTACCGGGGGAACAACGGGTTCGAGATCCCGGTCCCCCTGCACGGACAGCCGCGCCGCGACGGCCGGGCGGCGGTGAAGCGCGTCCGGGGTGCCCTCGAACCGCTGCGCAGGCGCGGGGACTTCCGGGTCGAGAGCACCCGTGCCGCCCTCGCCGACCTCGGGTACGAGGCGGGGAAGGTGACGGTGAACCAGGACGGCAGCGGCGTCGGCTTCCTCATCGACGCCACCTCGCCCGGCTGCGCCTGGAGGGCGCGATGCACCGGACCGCCACCGAGGCGGACGCCTTGGCCGGCTGTCCGGACCACACCGGCTGCGACGTTCCCCGTGGCGGGCACCGGGCTCAGCCGGTGACCTCCACCGTGACGTCGTACGTGCGCTGCTCGGGCCCGCAGTTGAGGGCCTCGCCGCAGATGGTGCGGGAGGCGGTGAGGTGGGCGGTGCCGGGCGTGCGGGCGGCGAAGGTGGTGGTGACGGTGCCGCAGCCCCCGCCCGGGCGGCAGGAGGGGGACGGGGAGGTGGCGGGGGAACCGGCCGGGGCGACGATGTCGGGGGCGGAGCTGGTGGCGGCGGACCAGTAGGTGCTGTGTAGGTCCACGGAGACGGTCGCGCCGACGGCGACCTTGAGGGTGGTGCGGTTGGCCTGTTCGTCCGCGGTGACCGCGGCCGGCGTGGTCGCGGGCACCAAGGCGGTGGAGGCCGGGGCGGAGGAGGCCGTCGTGGTGCCGGTCGAGCCGCAGCCGGCCAGGGCCAGCAGGGCGGCGGCGCAGGTCAGGGCGAGGGTGGTGGGTCTTCTCAGGTTCACAGTGGTTTCCTTGTGCCGTGTTGGAGGGTGTCGATTCGACGCGTCGGAGGCCGGATCGGATCCCTTCGAACCAAAAAACCGCACCGGGGCGGGCCCAAGGCCCACCCCGGTGCGTTCGGCGCGTCGATCGTCAGGAGACGGTCACGTCGTCGTAGTAGGTGTAGGTCGGGTCACCCGCGTAGTTGTCGTCGTGGTTGCTCAGGGTGAGCGTGTACGAGTGACCCGGGGTGACGGCCGCGGTCTGGTTGGTCCAGGTCGCGGTGGCGGCGCAGGTCTTGGCGAGGACCGTGGTGGTCGTGCCGGTGGTGTTGTCCTTCAGTGTGGCGGTGGCCCAGTCGTAGGTCACCGTGTCCGGGCAGGTGTTGCTGTACCAGAAGGACAGCGTGCGGGAGCCGGTCGGCGCGGTGAAGGTCTGCGCGATCGAGGAGTCACCGGTCGGGTTGGTGGAGCCGACCATGGCACCGTAGCTGCCGCTGTGGGCGGCGGCCGTGGTGGCCGAGGCGGAGCCGGCGGCGGTCCAGCCGGTCAGGCTGCCGGCCTCGAAGTCACCGTTGGTGACGGCGCTGCCGCCGCCCGAGGTGGAGGACTCGGTCCAGGTGAAGGTGGTGTTGCCGGCGGCGCCGGTGGTGTCGGTCGCGGTGACCGTCACGCTGGACGTGCCGGCGGCGGTCGGCGTGCCGGAGATCAGGCCGGTCGAGGAGTTGATCGACAGGCCGGCGGGCAGGCCGGTGGCCGAGTAGGTCAGGGTCTGACCGGAGGCCGAGTCGCTGGCGCTGACCTGCAGGCTGGCCGCGGTGCCGACGGTACCGGTCTGGTTGCCCGGGTTGGTCACGGTGACCGTGTTGCCGTGGGTCAGGATGGTGTGCGAGATCGCGCAGGAGTTGGTGTCGTTCGACCAGCTGGCCTGTTCGGCGAAGGAGCCGTAGGAGCCGAACGAGACGTTCGCGGCGCCGCCGGTGCTGCCGGGCTTGATCCAGGCGCACTCGTCGGAGTTCTCCTGGCCGTTGTACGAGCTGCCGGTCACGTGGTTGGTCCAGCCACCGGCCGGGTTCTGGTCGGACATCATCTCGTGCCACTCGTGGCCGAGGGTCATCGTCCAGCCGTCCAGCGTGCCGGGCGAGTTGACGAAGCCGACGCCGCAGTTGCTGCCCTGGTCGATGTTGTACGGCTGGTTGGAGAAGGCGATGTCACCGTAGGGCGAGGTGGCCGCGCCACCGGTGAGGGTGGTGTCGCCGTTCCAGTCGTGCCAGGCGCAGTACCCGGTGGTGGGGTTCTGGTAGTCGTCCGGGTTGGTGCCGTGCGGCGACAGGATGATGTAGTAGGCGTCGCGGTTGGCGGCGGCCGTGGTGTTGCCGAAGTGGCCGGCGGCCTTGACGGCCTCCTGGGCGAGCTGGTTGCCGCTGGCCTGGCTGGGCGAGGCGGCCGCGTTGTCGTACCAGACACCGGACAGCACGCCACCGCTCTGGTACGGGATGAAGTTGGCGTTCGACGGGCAGCTGACCGCGCCGGAGGCGACGTTGGGGCCGTCGCACCACTGGGTCAGGTCGGCCGACCAGGTCTCACCGTTGGTGCCGATGCCCTTGAACATCTGCTGGGTGGCACCGGCGGCGCCGGCCGAGTCGCCGGAGAACTTCGCGTTCCCGTTGGCGTCGGTGGTCTGGGTGCCCCACTGGTTGCCGTAGAAGACCAGGTAGACCTTGGAGTGGCCGCTCTGCACGCCGATGCCGTCGACGCCGCCGCCGTAGGACAGCGTCTGCTGGCCGGTGGCCGCGGCCTGGTTCTGCGCGGCGAGCCACTTCTTGTAGTTCTCGTGCTGCTTCATGCCCGGCACCGCGCCGTGGCGGTACTGGTGCCCGTTCTGCGGGTTCCAGGGGTTGAACTCGTTGGCGGTGCTGCCCGAGGAGCTGGATATGTCCTGCGCGGCGGCCGGTCCGGCCGCGCCGACGAGCCCTGCGGCGGCGAGCGCGAATGACGCGATTCCGGTGAGCGCCGCGTACTTCGCGCGCCGCATACTGCGGGAGTGACCCATGGGGTGAGGGTGCCTCTCTGGTAACCGATCGCCCGAACGGCTGGGGGGCCGCGGACGATCCCTTTGTGGGGAAGGGAGCTGACGGCGAATTCAACCGACCGCCAAATCCGGCCTCGTGTTCCGACACCCGGAATTGACTGCCCGTTGACTGAGGGCCGCCTGCTGGGCATGAAGGAAAGCAGAGCTGATGAACGCGGGTCAACGGCGAGGGGTAAGGAATCATTAAGAATGGACGTCAGGGCAGGCGAGGCCCGTGGTGGGCAGTGAAGTTGACGCGTGTAGCCATTCACTGAATAGCGGTCAGAACACAGTTTTCCCATTCAGTGAAACGTCGCATCCTCAACATTTTCGACATGGACCGTGAACGGCCTTCGACGCGCCGACGCGCGGCAGCGTCGCCGTCGGGAAAAGGCGCTGCCACAACCGCCGTCGCCAAGGCGGGACAGGTCAGTTCGGCTGCGAAGCCCCGTTCGACGCCTCACTCCACCCCTACTGCATCGGATGGCCCTCGACGGGGTTCGGCGGGAGACTGGCCGTAGGGGGCGAGGCACGGTTGGAGCGCAGCGATGGTAGAAAGGCGGACCCTCGCCGAGGTGATCGCCGCCGACGGGCCGCTGCCGCCGCGCCAGGCGGCCCGGGTCGGCGCCCAGATCCCGGCCCCGCTGGTCCGGGGGCACCGGTCGGGGCTGGTGCACGGGGCCGTCGAGCCGGGCCGGGTGGTGCTGGGGCGGGGACGGGCGGTGCTCAGCGCGTTCGCGGCCGGTCCGTTGGACGCCTCCCCCGAGTACCGGGCGCCCAAGCGGCTCGCGGGCCGTCCGCCCGGCCCCGAGGCGGATCTGTGGTCACTCGGCGCCACGCTCTACACGGCAGTGGAGGCCGACCGCCGGCGGAGCAGCCACCCGCGCCGCGTCGGGCCGGGCCGCTCGCACCGGTCATCCAGTCGCTGCTGCGGACGGACCCGGCGCAGCGGCCGGGCGCCGAGTGAGGCCATCGGGGGAGTGCCGAAAGCCGATCGCTCGGGTTCGGTGCGGTGCGCGCCCCAAGGGCCGCGCGCCATCGGCCTGGTGCCGACGCTGTCGAGGGGCCCTCGCAGCGCTTCGAGGTCGACGCGTCCGCCCGTGACATCCCGGTAGCGGACGCGTCGCCACCTCCCTTCCTCCAGGGCTTCCCCCTCGCGCGCGATCGCCGACAAGAAGCGGGCCGACGATCGATCCGGAGCTCCTTGCCTACCTCGCGCACTACGTGCCCGGTTCGAGCAGCGAGTGAAGCCCCCGATAGTTCACGCCGGGGCGCGGCGGATGGTGAGCATGTCCTGGGTGTGGCCGATGGCGTAGCTGCCGTCGGGCTGGGTGAAGTGCTCGCGGACGTAGGCGGTGAGGGTGGCGCGGGTGGGGCGGGGGTCGAGGGTGGCGAGGTCGGCGACGTTGACCATGAACTCGGCGACGTCGACGGCCTCGTTGAGGCGGGGCGTGCGGTAGTGGAGGGCGAGGGTTTCCAGGGCGTACCCGTGCGAGGGCTGTTGGACGCGGAGGCGGTCCCGGAGGGGGCGAAGGTCGTAGCGGACGCCGGTGAAGTGGGCGGCCATCCGCATGCAGGGGCTGTCGGGGTTCTGCAGGACGATCAGGAGGGTGCCGCCGGGGGCCGTCCAGTCGAGGGCCCGGGTGACGGTGGGGAGCCAGTCGGCTTCCGGGACGTAGTAGAGCACGTGCGAGAGGTGGACCAGGTCGGCCGGCTCGGGCGGCTGGGCCCGGTCGATCGGTTCCGGGAGGACGAGGGCCTCGGGGCAGGTGGTGCGGAGCTTCTCGCGCATGGCGGCGCTGGGCTCGATGGCGATCACGCGGTCGAAGTGCCGGGCCAGGTGAGCGGTGGTGCGTCCGTCACCGGCGCCCATGTCGAGCAGGACGCGGCGGTGCGGGAGGGCGTCCGCGATCTCGCTCAGCCGGGCGTGGGTGCGGGGCTTCTCGTCCGTTCCGGCGAGGAAGAGTTCGAAGGCCCTGCGGTAGTCGGCGCCCGAGACGTCGAGCACTCGGACCGGAACGGTGTCGGTGGCCAGGGGTTCCATCGGTCTCCATGTGGTGTGCGGGCCCGGCAGCGGGCTTCATTGCATCGGGTCGAGGCCCCGGCGAGGTGCAGGCACGTTCCTGCCCGTGTGTCGCGCCGCGCGATCTGACCGCACTTCGTCAACTCCCTGAACGGCAACTTCACCTGGCGGGGTGGTTAGCCTCCACCATTCCGTAGGTAGTCGAACCGCCCCTTCCGATCAGCCTGGTACGAATACGGAGCGAAGGAGATCCGGTAGGCGGGGGCGCGGTTACGGCGGCGCTGCCGGAGTGGCGCGGGAGGGAGACGGGGAACGGATGAAGGCACGTGCGGGAGTCCGGACCGTAGCTGTGGCCGGGGTGGAGTTCGGGTGGGGCAGCTCGGGGAAGTTGAGCGCGGTGCTCTCCGCCCTGCGCGACCGCGGCGGAGGGAAACTCAGATTCGTCGGGCTGGCCTCGGGGCTGGGGCGGCCGGTGCTGACCGGGCAGCCGGTGGAGCGCTGGTTCGACCTGCCGGAGGGTGAGTCGGGCGAGGAACTCGGGCGGATCGTCCGGGCGCAGCGTGTGCAGGCGGCGCTGGTGGTGCTGGACGGGCGGCTGGCCAAGGCGCTGCGGGCGTGCGGGGTGCCGGTGGTGTTCGTGGACAGCCTGCCGTTCCTCTGGACGGAGGGCGACCGGCCCGACCTCCCGCTGGACACCGAGGTGTACTGCGCCCAGCGCTGCGTGGATCTGCCGCCGGAAGGCGCCGGGGTGTTGGCGGCCGCACCCCGCCTACGCTGGGTGGATGCGGTGATCGCCGACGGCGGAGTCACCCGTCGTGCCGCGCCGACGCAGCGCCACCGCAGCGCCCTGATCAGTCTCGGCGGGCTGCGCGCGCCCCAACTCGCCGACTGGGCCAGCTATCCGCGCATCGTGCTGCCGGCAGCGCTGGAGGCCCTGACCGCGAGCGGGGTCACCGCGGTGCACATCGCGGGGAACCTGCCCGCCTGGCTGGCCGCGCAGTTGGTGGACTCCTGCCTGCACCCGGCCGTCACCACCGTGGGCGCGCTCCCGCACGAGGACTTCCTGCGTCGCCTCGCCGAGTGCGATGTGCTGCTCACCTCCCCCGGGCTGACCACGCTGCTGGAGGCGGGGCGACTCGGGACCCCGACGCTCTGTCTGCCGCCGCAGAACCTGAGCCAGATCTTCAACGGCCGCTTCCACAGCCAGGCGCTCGGTGTCGAGGCCCGCACCCCCTGGCCCACGGCGGTGTTCGCCGAGGACGAGGCGCTCGCGCTACGCGCCCACGGCGAGGGGAAGTCCCTCGACCTGATCTACGGCGGGATCACCCGGGCCGCCGACCTGGACCGGCAGCGGACGGCAACGGCCGTACGGGTAGGCCTCGTCGAGAAGCTCAGACACCTGGCCGCTGAGCCGGGCATCGACTGGACGGCGCTGACCACGGCGGTCGGCACCGACGGCGCGGCGCAGGTCGCCGACGCCCTGGTCGAACTCCTGGGGGCCACCGCCCCCGCCCGCTGATGTACCCGCCGCGCTGTGCCGTGCAACCGAGCGAGCAACAGTGCAACCGACGAACCGGTCCCCGACGAAACGGTCCCAGGTGTCCTCGTGTCCTCCACCACGCACCCGCGCCTCCGCTACCTGTTCATCCGTATCCTCGAAGCCTGCAACGCCGACTGCTTCATGTGCGACTTCGCACTGTCCCGCGACACCTTCCGCTTCTCCCCCGCCGACTTCGCCGAGTTGCTGCCGAAGGCCCGCGCCGCCGGGGTGGCGTACGTCCGCTTCACCGGCGGCGAGCCGCTGATGCACCCGAAGGTCGTGGAGCTGGTCAGGGCCGGCACCGAGGCCGGGATGATGATGTCGGTCATCACCAACGGCTCCCTCCTGCCCAAGCACGCCAAGGACCTGGCGGCGGCCGGGCTGGCCCAGGTGATCGTCAGCCTGGACGGCGCCTCGGCCGAGACCCACGACACCTACCGCCGCTCCCCCGGCATGTTCGAGGCCGGTCTGCGCGGGCTGCGGCTCGCCGCCGAACTCGGCGTGCTGCCGCGGGTCAACACCGTGGTCGGGCCGCACAACTACGCCGAGATGCCCGAACTCCAACGGGTGTTGACCGAGGCCGGCGTGCGCCAGTGGGAGCTGTCAGCGCTCAAGCTAGACCGCACCATCCGCTACCCCGACCCGGAGCACGTACGCGCCGTCTGCGACCCGCTGTACGCGGCCGACCCGGCAAGCCTCCTGGTCCCGATGGGCAAGCGCTTCTACGGGGACACGCCCGAGGAGCAGTGGCAGTACTTCGAGGATTCGACCCCGCCTCGGGCCTCGCTGCCGCTCTGCCACGTCACCGACGACGTGATCTACATCGACGGCAAGCGCGGCCGGATGCACGCCTGCAGCTGCATCCCGCACCGGGACGACGCCGACGGGCCCGGCGGCGCGCCGATCCGTGAGAGCGGGGTCATCCTGCTGGACACCCCCGCCTTCCGGGCGCACGTCGACTACTTCCGGGAGCGCGGCCCGCAGGTGTGCAGCGGCTGCTCGACCACGGCGGCGGGGTACAGCGACGACGTCGCCCGGCTCGGGACGGTGACGCCGTGGCAGTACTGACCAACCGGGCGACCGTCCTGCTCGCCTGCCGCGAGGAGCAGTTGGACTCCCTGCTGGCCCTGCGCCGGATCGCCGCCCACCTCGGTGACCTGCCCCGGTTCGACGACCCGCCCCGCCTCGACGACCTACCCAGGCTCGGCGCCGCCAACGCCGAGCGGCCGGCGGCTGCCCTGGTCTGCGACGACGAGGCGGTCACCGCGCGGCTCACCCGCCTCGGTGTTCCGGTGCTGCACCTGTCCTCGGCCCTGCCCGAGGCCCCGGCGACCGACCCAGCCGAAGGCCTGCTCACCCGCGCCCACTGGCCCGGCTGGCTGGACCGCCCGCCCGGCATCCGCCCCACCGGCCTGCTCGCCCCCGCCCGGCTGGCCCGCAACCGCGACCGTCGGGGCACCCTGCTGCTGATCTCCCTCTGGGGTCTCCCCGCGACGGAGACCGAGGCATTCACCAGCCGCCGGCTCCCCGCCCTGGTCGGGGAGGCCGTCCGCCGCACCGGCTCCTGCACCGTCATCTGCGACACCTCCCTCGACCAGGTCCGCGCAGCCACCGCCGACCTGCCCGACACCACCACCGTCCGCGCCGCCGACACCGATGTCGACGCCCGGCACGCCGAGGCCGAACTCCTGCTCGCCTCCCCCACCATGGCCGCCCTCGCGCTGGCCCGCGCCCGCCGCGCCCCGCTCGCCTTCCTGCCCCCGCACGGCCCCGCGCAACGCGCCCTGGCCGAACGGATCGCCCGCCTCGTCCCGGTCCCCACGGCCGACCCCTCTGACCCGACCTGCTGGGAGCCGCCGCCGGCCGAGGTCCAGTGGGCCGGTCTCGGCCCGGAGCTGGACGACCTGCGCGGCGCCCAGGCCCTCGCCCGTACCGTCCGCCAACTGCTGCTCGCGCCGCTGTAGTCGCCCGTCGACCGCCCCCACCGACCGCCGCCCGACACCCGCCGCCCCGTACGGAGCCACCGTGTCCCACTCCGCCCGAACCGAACGAGACCACACCGGACGAGAGCACACCGCCTGCAAGCCCACCCCCACCCCCGCCGAGTGGGACGACTGGCGCTGGCACATGCGCAAGCGCATCAACACCGCCGAGAAGGCCCGGCAGTGGATCAACCTCACCGCCGACGAGGAGCGCGCCATCGCCGGGGTGGCCGGGCGCTACCGCTGGAGCGTCACCCCGTACTACGCCTCCCTGATGGACCCCGACGACCCGAGCTGCCCCGTCCGGCAGCAGGCCGTCCCGGCCGCGGAGGAGCTGCTGGACTTCCCGGGCGCCGAGGTGGACCCGGTCGGCGACACCCTCTACCGGCGGACCAACCGGGTGGTCCACAAGTACCCGGACCGGGTGATCCTGCTGGTCACCGAGACCTGCCCGGTCTACTGCCGACACTGCACCCGCAAGTTCCACACCACCGACCTCCAGGGCAGCTACTTCCGCGACGACGAGGGCGGCTCATACGACGAGGACCTCCGCTACATCGCCGATCACCCCGAGATCCGGGACGTGCTGCTGACCGGCGGCGACCCGCTCAGCTACCAGGACGGCCGGCTGGAGGAGATCGTCGCCGGCCTGCGGGCGATCCCCAGCGTCGAGATCATCCGGATCGGCTCGCGCTTCCCCGTGCTCCTCCCCCAGCGGATCACCGACGAGCTGTGCACGATGCTCTCCCGCTACCACCCGGTGTGGTTGAACACCCACTTCAACCATCCCAAGGAGATCACCCCCGAGTCCGCCGCCGCCGTCGACCGCCTGCTGCGGCACGGCATCCCGGTCGGCAACCAGACCGTGCTGCTGCGCGGCGTCAACGACGACGTGCCCACCATGCGCCGTCTGATGACCGAGCTGCTGCGGATCCGGGTGCGCCCCTACTACCTCTACCACTGCGACAACGTGACCGGCGTCGCGCACTTCATGACCTCCGTCGAGAAGGGCTGGGAGATCATGGACGGTCTTCAGGGCCACATCACCGGTTTCGCCGTGCCGCAGTACGTCCTGACCACGAAGATCGGCAAGATCCCGGTCTCCCGCCCCTCCTTCACCGAGACGCCCGACGGCGGCCTGCTGCTGCACAACTTCCGCGGCCAGCAGCTGCGCGTCGACGGCTCCACGCACCCGATCACGGAGACCGACGCCCGATGACCCTCCACCACCGGCAAGGCCAGCGCTTCCTCCCGTACGGCGCCAACTACCTCGACTGGCAGGACATGACGGAGCTGCGGGAGGTGATCGGCCACAAGGTGCTGTTCCGCTACCAGACCGAGCAGGAGAGCGCGGCCTCCCGGCTGGAGCGCCTGGTGAGCGAACGCCTGGGCGCCGCAAGGACCCTGGCTGTGCACAACTGCACCGAGGCACTGCGGCTGACGCTGGTCTCCACCCGCCCCTCGATCGGCGACCTGGTGTACATCCCGGCGGTCACCTTCGTCGCGGTGGCCGGTGCGGTGCTCTCCAGCGGGCTGATCCCGGTCCTGGTGGACGCCGACGAGTCGCTCGCCCTGGACGCGTCGCTGCTCCCGCCGGATGCCCAACGGGTGATCGTCGCCCACATGGAGGGCTCGGTCGCCGCCCTGCCGAAGGGCGTGCCGTACGTCATCGAGGACTGCGCGCAGACCCTCGGCGGGCGGTTCCCGAACGGCCGGGAGGTCGGCACGGCCGGCTACGCGGGCGTGTTCAGCTTCCACCACAACAAGGTGCTCACCTCCGGCGAGGGCGGGCTGGTGGTGACCGACGACGAGCAGGCCTGGGCGGCGATGCGCTGCTACCACGACCACGGGTCCGCGCGCGTCCCCGGCCACTATCCGACCTGGAACCAGGACGCCTACTACGGCGAGAACTTCGTCACCAGCGAGGAGGTCGCGGCGATCCAGTGCCAGCAGTTCCGGCACCTGGACGAGGTGCTCGCCGGGCTGGAGCGGATGTACGGCCTGGCGATGGAGGCGCTGCCCAACCGCACCGACCTCCACGTGCTCCCGCGCACCAGGGGCGACGTCAAGGTGAGCCTGCGGTTCCGCTGCGAGTCCCGCGAGCTGCGCGACGCCGCCGTGGCCGCCCTGACCGCCGAGGGCATCGCCAACTGGACGCTCGGCAAGTACCTGCTGCCCGAGCACCCGGTGCTGACCGGCCGCCGCTCGCTGTACGCCGACGGCTTCCCCTGGAACCTCGCCCCCGAGGGCCGTCCGCTCGCGCTCAGCCGGGACGACTTCGCCCGCACCCGCGACCTGCTGGACCGCACCCTGTGCGTGCCGCTCTCGCCCGAACTGCCGCAGGAGCAGCAGGCGGTGGCGGTCAAGGCGATCCGGCGCGCACTGGAGGCGGTGTGAGCACGCCCGACCCGGTACTGCTATTGGTGGACGACCGGCCGTCCTCCTTCACCCGCCACGCCGCCGGTACGCTCCCCGAGCACCTGGTGCTTCTGCGCTTCGAGGAGTTGCGCGACGACCTCTCCGAGGACCACCTGCGTCGCACCGCCCACCTGCCCGCCTTCTGGGTGCGCGCCGGGGTCCCGCTGGAGCAGGAGGCGGCGCGCTACCGCGACTGGGCGGCGGGGCAACTCTCCGTCGCGCCCACCCGGTTCTGCAATCCCTCCGAGCCGCGCCAGGCCCTGGCCCACCGCTTCGCGGCACTGGCCGGACTGCCGCACCTGAGCGGGCAGCAGGTCGCCTGGGTGCGCGACAAGACCGAGATGAAACAGCGCTTCCGTGAACTCGGTCTGCGCACCGCCGAGTTCACGCGCGTCCGAACGGCCGCCGAGATCGAGTGGTTCGCCGCCACCCACGGCTGGCCGCTGGTGCTCAAACCGGTGGACTCCTTCGCCTGCGTGGACACCCACCGCCTCGAAGGCCCGCAGTCCCTCGACGGCATCGACCTCACCGCCCGGGACTGGATGGTCGAACAGTTCCTGGGCGGCACCGAGTGGGAGGTCTGCGCGGTCATCCACCGGGGCGACGTGCTGGACGCCTGGCCGAGCGCGATGCCCTGCCGTCCGCTGGACATCGTGGACGGCGCGATGAACGCCAACATCAGCGTCGGCACCGACGAGGCCCCGCGGGTCGACCTGCGTGCCCTGCTCCAGCGGATCGTCACGGGCATGGGCATCGACCACGGCTACGCGCACATGGAGTTCTTCCTGATCGACGGCCGGCTGTACGCCGGGGAGATCGGGCTGCGGCTGGCCGGCTGCGAGATCCCGGCCAACCACGGGCACGCGTACGGCTTCGACGTCTTCGGCGCCACCCTTGACGTCTACCGAGGCTTCCGTCCCGACCTGCGCTACCGGCAACGGCGCTGCGCGGGTGACCTGCTGCTACCGCTGCCGGGCTCCGGGACGGTCTACCGGATCACCCAGACGGAGGAACTGCTGCGTGTCCCCGGGGTGGTCGAAGCCGTTCTCAAGGTCGGTGTCGGCGACACGGTGTCCGCCCGACGGGCCTCGCACAACGCCTCGGGGTACGTCCATGTGGTGGGTGCCTCGATCGAGGAGGTGGAGCGGAGGATGCGCGAGGTGCTCGGCAGGTTCACCATCGAGCTCACGCCTGCGCCCATCGAGGGCTCCACGCCCACGGACCGCCCGGCCTTGGAAGGCGCCCAGTGAGCGAAACCCCGCCCCGCGAGACCACCCCGCCACCCCGGGACACCCTGGCCCGCCGCCTCGGCGCCCTGCTGCGCCGCCCGCGCGTGCCGGCCGTCGCCGGGTGGAGCTTGGTGTCCCGGCTGCCGGTCTACCTGATGTCACTGGCCACCGTCCTGGTGGTGCGCGAGCAGGACGGCAGCTTCGCCCAGGCCGGGCTGACCAGCGCGCTCTACACCGCCGGGATGGCGGCCGGCGGCCCGTTGGTCGCCCGGTGGCTGGACCGCGCCGGGCGCCGGCCCGTCCTGCTCGTCACCGGCCTGCTCTACCCGGCGGCGCTGGCCGCGCTCGCCTGGGACACCCGACCGGGCGGCTGGGCCCAGCTGGCCGTCGCCGCCCTGGCCGGCATCGCGCTGCCGCCCGCCAACGCCTGCATGCGCTCGCTCTGGGCCCGACTGCCGCTCGCGGACACCGAGCGGGACACCGCCTACCTCTGGGAGGCGATCCTCGCCGAGGTGCTGGTGATCGGCGCGCCGCTGATGCTGGCCGCGCTGATGCTGGCGGGTTCCGCTGCCCTGGCCCTCACCGCCGTGGCGGCGCTCGGCGGCCTGGGCGCGCTCGGACTCGCCCTGGTCCGGCTGCCCGCCGGGACGGACCCCGCGCCGTCCACCGAGCGGCGCGACCTGATCGGTCCGCTGCGCAGCCCCGCCATGCTGGCGCTGACCGCGGTGATGGCTGCCTGCGCGGTGCCGATCGGGCTGCTCACCCTGGCCATCCCGGCATTCGTCGCCGCGCACGGCTCCCCCGGCGGCACCGGCACGGTCTACGCCTGCTGGGGCGTGGGCAGCGCGCTGGGCGCCGTCTGGCTCGGCCGCTCGCAGTCCGACGTCCCCGCTCCGGTGCGCTTCCCCCGTCTGGTCCTGGCGTACGCACTGGGCACGGGCCTGACCCTGGCCGCCACTTCCCAGCCGCTGCTGGCGGCCGCTCTCGCGGTGGGCGGCGCGCCGATCGCCCTGGTGTCAGCGGTGGAGATGACCCTGGTCGGCGCGGTGGCGGACGGACGCTCACTGGCGGAGGCCTTCACCTGGGCCTCACTGGCGACGGTGCTCGGCGACGCGGCCGGCCAGCAGGCCGGCGGGCTGCTGGTGGAGCCGCTCGGGCCGCGCGGGGTCTTCGCGGTCGCCTTCGGCGCCGCACTGGCCGCGGCCGCCCTGGCATTCGTCTGCCGCCCGATGCTCTCCCGCGCCGCTACTGCCGCCAAGGCCGCCACCGCCTCGACCGACTCGACCGCCGCCACCGAGCCGGAGCGTGCCGCATGACAGCACCTCCTTTCTGCCTTCCTGCCCTTCCTGCCCTTCCTGCCCACGAGATCCCTCCCGACCCCGAGGTCACCGACGATGAAGTCCGCAGACCAGCTCTTCCGGCCGGTCAAGTTCGCCCAGCTCCCGTCAGCTGTGAAGGAGTTCCTGGAGTCCTCGGAGGCCGACGGGGCTCCCGGGCCAGCGGCGGTGCCCGTCCCGGTCGAGGGCCGGGACGACCTGGCGCAGAGCGTCGAGCTCGCCGCCCGGCTGTACACCGCGCTCGACCGGCCGCGCCCGCTGGACCACGGCGTCATCCTCGGCGCCGAACAACTCCCCGACGGTGTAGCCGACTTGGCCCGCCCGCTGGCCCGCGAATGGCTGACCGAGGAACAACTCGCCGACGCCCCGGCCTTCCTACGAGACCACCACGGCACCCTGCTGCTGGTCGGCCGCTACGACCGGCTCACCCTCGACCCGGTGCGCTCGCTGCTGCTCGCCACCTACCGCAGCCGCACCCACGCCCTCACCCTGCTCAGCGGGCGCGACGCCGCCTCGCTCGCCTGGAGCATCGCCAAGCAGTACGCCCGCCCGGACGCCGGGGTGGACGACGTCGGCCTGTTCACCGACACCGACCGGCCGCCGCACCTGCCCGGCATCCAGGTCTTCGACGACCGGGACTTCGAGCGGGTCGACATCCAGTCCGCGATCCTCGCCGGCCGCTGGCGCAAGGTCGCCTTCCAGGGCCACGGCAAGGACGACAGCGTCAACCTGGGCGAGTTCACCATCTGCGGCCTCAACCCGGCCGCCCCCGCGCGCCCCGGACTGCTCGGCCCGCGCTGCGCCTACGGGCTGCCCTGCTACAAGCCCGAGGACAAGCTCGTCCCGCTGCACCGGGTGCCCGCCGTCGAGGTGGTACTCAGCGCCTGCAACAGCGGGCCGCTGGCCGACCTCGCCCTGTACGACCCCAAGTACCAGCTGCTGCTGAACGCGCTGGACGGGCCCGCCCGTACGGTCGTCGCGGCCGTCTCGGTGCACGACTCGGACCGGCCGGAGAACGTCGCCTGGATGCGCTCCGCGCTGGCCGGCGGCGACACCGTGAACACCCTGAACGCCAGCCTGGCCGGCTCCCACCCGTACCCGGCCTTCCTGCGCTTCGGCCTGCCGGACTCGACGGCGACCGCGCAGCCCGTCTTCGCCGACCACCGGCCGGACCCCCTGCTGCTCACCGTCGGCCGCCGACTGACCGCCCTGCTCGGCTCCGAACTCCTGCCGCACAACCACGCCTTGCGCCCCCGGCTGACCAAGCTGGCCCGCAAGGTGGACCTCTGGGTGGCCCGCCCCACCCATCTGGCCGACCAGTCCGCCGACGAGGTCCGCGCCTCGCTCACCGCCGACCTCCAGTCACTCGACCACGTGATCGCCGGGCAGGTCACGGCGAACCCCGAGGACGAGCTGATGAACTACCCGGCGCACTTCGGCGACCGAAGCTCGCTCGACCCCGAGGTCCACGAGGTGACCTGCCACTGCGGGCGACCCGCCCAGGAGTTCACCCGGCGCGGCCTGCTGCCCAACGTGCTCGACACCGTCTGCACGGTCTGCATGCGCTGCGGGGACGTCACCTTCCGGCTACCGGAGGCGCCCGCCGTGCTGGCGTACAGCGCCGACGAGGTCCGCCAGGGCGGTGTCCTGGAAGTGCGCGCCTCGCTCTCACCCGCCCGCAGCGGTCCGGTCCGGCTCGGCCTGTTCGTACCCGGCTATCTGCGCGAGGACATTACCGTCGAGCCGGAGTCCGCGAAGGTCCGCGCCGTCGCCGGACAGCCGCGGGACGTGCACTTCCGGGTCCGCTTCGACCCGGCCACCGCCCCGCAGGCGTACTACTTCACCGTCTTCGCCGTCCAGGACCTCGCCGTGTCCACGGCCCGGCGCCACTTCGGCGTCCTGCCCGGCTGAACCCCAGCGCCCCCGCACTCCCGACCGGAGGACACCCCCCATGACCACCACACCCAGCACCAAGCCCGAGATCCAACTCATCGAACAGGACGGCGAGGTGACCCTCAGCATTGGCGGCGAGCAGGCCATGCAGGCCTGGGAGCGAGACCTGATGTGGGCCAGCGCCGACCTGCTGTGCGAGTACGGCCAGGACTTCTACGAGGTGGGCCTGGGCCTCGGCCTGTCCGCCCTGCGGATCGCCGGGAACCCGGCCACCCGCAGCCACACCGTGCTCGAACTCTTCGACGAGGTTGAGGAGTTGTTCCGGAACCAGCACCCGCAGCTGCCCGCCAACCTGGCCGTCGAGCGCGGCGACTTCTTCCAACGGATCTTCGAGCTGCCCTCGGATAGCATCGACGGCATGTTCTTCGACCCGGCGCTGGACATGGACGTGTGGACCGACTCCGAGCTCTGGGCCCGGACCATGCCCCAGGTGGTCCGGGTGCTGCGCCCGGGCGGCGTCTTCATCCCCTTCTTCAGCACCAAGCCCGAGCTGCGCTGGCAGTACACCCCGCACTTCCGCCGCATCCGGGTCGAGCGCCACCCGTACACGGCCTACGACACCACCGAGTACACCTACGGCACCAGCGGCGACGCCTACATCCAGTGCTTCCTAAAGGACTGACCGCCATGACCGAGCACACCCATGCCCCGCCCCGATCCCTCTTCCTGGCAGGCCCGTTCATCCAGCTGCTCGACCCGGCGACCGGCGAGATGCCGGCCGGCGCCCGGGCGCCCTTCGACCTGCTGATCAAACACTTCGAGGCCCAGGGCACCGCCGTGCACAACGCCCACCGCCGGGAGGCCTGGGGCGCCGAGCTGATGCGGCCCGACCAGTGCACCAAGCTCGACCAGGACGAGATCCGCAAGGCCGAGCTGTTCGTCGCCCTGCCCGGCTCGCCGGCCTCACCCGGCACCCACATCGAGATCGGCTGGGCCAGCGCCTTCGGCAAGCCGATCGTGCTGCTGCTGGAACGCGGCCGGGAGTACACCTTCCTGGTCCAGGGCCTGCACACGGTCGCGACCGTCGAGGACGTGGTCTACACCGACCTCGCCACCGCACTGCCCGCCGTCGACCGCGCGGTCCAGCGGGTGCTGGCCCGACACCTCATCTGATTCCCTCACCACCGACAGGAGTACACGGCGTGCGACGCCCCCTCACCCTGTTCACCGTCCTCGCCGCGATCCTGTCGGTGGCTGCCGCCCCGCCCGGTCGCGTCCCCGCCGACCCGACGCGCACCCCCGGCACGCCCGCCTACACCGTCGAGCTACGCAGCGACGCCACCGGCGCGCACTGGCGCGGCCACGAGCGGATCACCTTCGCCAATGTCTCGCCCGAACCGCTGCGCGAGGTGCACCTGCGGCTCTGGGACAACTTCCGCGGCGGCTGCGCGTCCCCGTCCGTCCGGGTGACCGGTCTGGCTGGCACCCCCGAGGTCGCCTGCACCGCGCTGCGCGTCCCGCTGCCCCGCCCGCTGGCCCAAGGCGCCTCCGGCACCGTCGAGTTCGACCTCGCCATCGACGTCCCGGACGGCATCGACCGCTTCGGCCGCGACGGCGCCTTCAGCTTCGTCGGCAACGCCCTGCCCGTCCTCGCCGTCCGCGACGGGGCGGGCTGGCACCTCGACCCGTACTCCGAGCTCGGGGAGTCCTTCTACGCCCTCACCTCCGACTTCGCCGTCACCCTCGACCACCCCGCCGACCTGTCGGTCCCCGCCACCGGCACCGCCGTCGACACCCCCGGCGAGCCGGGCCGTACGGTCACCCGGGCGGCCGCCAAGCACGTGCGCGAGTTCGCCTGGGCGGCGGGGCCGTTCCGCCGGATCGCGGGCCAGTCAGGCAACGGCGTCCGGATCGCCGCCTACTCGACCGCCGGCGTCAGCGCCGAGGACGCCCGCAAGATGCTCGACCTGTCGCTGCGGACCATCGACGCGCACTCCGCGAACTACGGCACCTACCCGTACGGCGACCTGGCCCTGGTGCTCGACGACGCCTTCTCGTTCGGCGGCATGGAGTACCCGGCCTTCGTCCTCGCCCGGGTCAGACCGTCCGCCGTGATCCACGAGTTGGCGCACCAGTGGTGGTACGGCATCGTCGGCGACGACCAGTACCACGCGCCCTGGCTGGACGAGTCCTTCGCCGAGTACGCCATGGACCTCGCCCTCAACGACACAGGCGAGGGCTGCACCGCCGCCACGCCCTGGAAGGCCGCGGCCGAACGCCTCACCAACCCGATGAGCTACTGGGACACCCACCCCGACCGCTACGAGGCCGTCATCTACGACCACGGCTCCTGCGCCCTGCACGAACTGCGCCGCCTGATCGGCCCGGACACCATGTCCGCCCTACTGCACGACTACGCCCACGCGCACTGGAACGGCCTCTCCACCACCGCCGAGTTCAAGGCCGCCGCCCAGGCCGCCACCCGCGTCGACCTGGGCCCCTTCTGGCGCGAGCACCGCATCGACTAGGGCCTGCCTCCAGGGCATTGTCGCGGTCCCGGCAGGGACCCGAGCGGCAGGCCCTGGGCCTCCGCCGGGTCCGTTAATCGGTGGCCCGGCCCTCCCACGCGCTCCTACAGTGTCCGCCGGATCAAGGACGTTCAGGGAGCCGGACATGCGAGTGCACTACCCCCGGACGCCGCACCTCCCCTGGTCACCGGGGGCGGCGGCGGACGACGTACGGAGCCGCGACCTCTCCGGCCTGGCCGGGGCGGAGGTCGTCGTCACCGAGAAGCTCGACGGCGAGAACACCACCCTCTATCCCGACGGCTTGCACGCCCGCTCGCTGGACTCCGCGCACCACCCCTCCCGGGCCTGGGTCAAGGGCCTGCAGGTCCGGATCGGCGCCAGGATCCCGGACGGCTGGCGGATCTGCGGCGAGAACCTGTTCGCCCGGCACTCCATCCCGTACACCGACCTGGACAGCTGGTTCTACGGCTTCTCCGTCTGGACCGACCAGGACCACTGCCTGGACTGGGACGACACCGTCCGCTTCCTGCGCCGCCTCGGCGTGCCCACGCCCCGGGTGCTGTGGCGCGGCCGCTACGACGAACGCGCGCTGCGTGCCCTGCGGTTGGACCTCGACCGACAGGAGGGGTACGTCGTCCGAACCGTCCGGGGCTTTCCCCGGGCCGAGTTCGGCGAGCGGGTCGCCAAATGGGTCCGCCCGCAGCACGTGCGCACCGGCACCCACTGGATGCACGCCGCCGTGGTGGAGAACGGGCTCGGGCCGAACGCCGCGCTGTGGTCGGTGCGTTCGGGCCAGCTGCCCGAACTCCCGATGCTGGCCGAGGCCCTGGAACTTCCCGACCCGAGCTGCCCGCCGGAGGAGTTGGCGGAGGTCTCCGTCCGGCTGGACGAACTCGGCCGCACCGGGGACGCCCGACTGGCCGGTGTGCTCGCCACCGCACTGCGCACCGCCCGCCGGGAGCAGCTGGCACCGCGGCTCGCCGGGCGGCTCGGCCTGCCGCTGGCCCGGCGGGTCGCCGACCTGGTCGGGCTGCACCCCCGGCTGCAGCAGCCGTACCCGGACGAGAACCGCCGCGCCGGGCTCGTCCGGCTCTCCCACGCCGCCGACCTCGGCGTACTGCATGCGGTGGCCGCGACCGCCGCCCCCGGCCAGACAGAGCGCGAGCAGGTCGCCTGGTCCGCCCTGCACGCCGAGGACGCCGGACTACTCGGCCCCGACCCGCTCGGCCGGCTGCGCACCGGCCTGCGCGAGGCGCTCGCCGACCTCGACCGCGACGTCGCCGACCGCTGCTGGGCGCAGGCCCGCGAGGCCTACGCGCTCGGCCGGATCTCCACCGTCGAGGAAGCGGTCGCCGCCTCCTGGCGCTGGCGGGACGGCCGCTTCCCCCGACTGGTCCAGCTGAGCGGCCCGGCTGGCAGCGGCAAGAGCACCTTCGCCGCCGCACTGCCCGGGGCCGCCACCCGGATCAGCCTGGACGACCTGCGCGCCGCCCGCGGCTCGCGCGCCGACCAGCGCGACAACCCCGAGGTGCTGCGCGAGGCCCTGGACCGGCTGGACGAGGCGCTCGCCGACCCGGCCGCCACCGTGGTCTGGGACGCCACCTCGCTCAACCGCCACCAGCGCTCCCACATCCACGCCATCGCGCAGCGTCGCGACGCCCTGGTCACCCAGGTGGTGCTGCTGGTCGGCGAGGAGGAACTGCTGCGCCGCAACGCCGTCCGGCCGCACCCGGTACCGCCCGAGGTGCTCACGGCCCAGCTGCACCGCTACAGCCCGCCCTACCCGGGCCAGGCCCACCGCACCTGGTACGTCGGCCCGGGTGGCACCGTGGAGGACACGGCGGGCACGCTCCACTCGCCCGACACGCCCGGCCCCGAGGAGGACTGATGCGCCCCATCGAACAGGTCTGCCAGCGCATCCGCTGGGACGCCCGTTTCGACCCGGCCCGGTTCACCCTGGGTGTGCGCCAGCGCGACGACCGCACCAAGCGCGTCCCGCTGGAGTCCTTCGCCGCCTCCGGCGAGATCCCCTGGCACCGGGTGCACTGGGTCGAGGCCGACGGCGTGCGGGTCTGGGACCGCGCCACCGGCGTGGACATCCTTGACACCACCGAGGCCGGGCACCGCACCGAGCCGCGCCGGCTGCCCGCCCCCTTCTTCACCGCCACCGCGCCGTACGTCTGGCGGCCGGAGGGCGGCTGGCAGCCCGGCGGCGATGCCGGCGCCGATGCCCGCACTGCCGCCACGGACAGCCTGCGCGTCGTCACCTGGAACACCCTGTGGGACCGCTACGACGCCGACCGGATCGACACCGCCCGCCGCCGACCGCTGCTGCTCGCCGCGCTGGAGGCCGCCGACGCCGACGTCATCGCGCTGCAGGAGGTCGAACCCGCCCTGGTGGCCCTGTTGTTGGCCGCGCCCTGGGTCCGCGACGGTTACACGCTGGGCACCGACCCGTCCGGCCCTGACGTGGCCGACCACGGGCTGCTGCTGCTCAGCCGCCTCCCGGCGCTGGAGGCCGGGCGGCACCAGCTCGGCCCGCACAAGGCCGTCATCGCCGTCACCCTCCGGACCGCCGATGTGCCGCTGACCGTCGCCGCCGTCCACCTGACCAGCGACCACTCGACGGACGGCCCAGCCCGAAGGCAGGCCGAACTCGCCGAGCTGGCCGAGGGATTGGGGGCGGTGGAGGGCGAGCTGCTGCTGCTCGGGGACTTCAACGACGGCCGTTCCGGCCCGGCCGGCCCGGCCAACGCCCTCGGGCTGCGTGACGCCTGGTCCCAGGTGCACGGCCCGGCCGACGACACCCCCACCTTCGACCCGACCGCCAACCCGCTCGCCGCCGTCTCCTCGCTCACCGGCCGCTCCGGCCGCCTCGACCGCGTGCTGCTCCGCTCCGACCGCGCCCGCGCCACCGCGGCCGCCCTGCTCGGCGACCGCCCGACCGAGGACGGGCTCCACCCCTCCGACCACTACGGCGTGGCCGTGGACCTCGCCCTCGGCGGCGGCTCCGCCGCGGAGACCCTCGACGCCGCACCGACCGCGCGCACCGCCGTCGCCTGGCTGCCGCCCGAGGAGCTGTGGCCGCCGATCCAGCAGCTGCGCGCCGCGTACGACCCCCAGCTGCGGCGCTGGCCCCCGCACGTCAACCTGCTGTTCGGCTTCGTCCCGGAGTCCGAGTTCGACCGCGCCCTGCCGCTGCTCGGAGCGGCCGCCGCCGAGGTCGCGCCGTTCACCGCCCGCCTCGACGGCGTGCACACCTTCGGCCACCGCGAGGACGCCACCGTCTGGCTGGACCCGACCGCCGCCTGCGCCGAGCCCTGGGCGGCCCTGCGGCACGCCCTCGAACGGCGCTTCCCCCGCTGCCGGGGCCGCGCCGAGGGCTACACCCCGCATCTGACCCTCGGACGCGGCACGGACCCGCAGCGGGTGGCCGCCGACTGCGCGGCCCGGCTCAGCGGGTTCTCGGCCCGGGTGGGTGAGCTGGTGGTGCTCTCCCGGCGGGCCGGCGAGCCGATGCGGACGCGGGCGGTGGTCTCGCTGGGAACAGGCGAGGTGCGGGTGCCGCCGGCGGATCCGGTGGTCTCGCTGCGACCTGAGACCGCTGAACGGACGGCTGTTGCCGCCGAGTTGGCCTCGCGGATCGCTTCGGCGCTGCCGGAGGGGGCGGTCCACACCGTCGGCTCGCGGCGGTTGGGCTGCCAGCTGGACGGTGGCGACCTCGACCTGGTGGCAGCCCTGCCCGGCCCGGCCGACCTGGCCGGCGTCCGCGCCCGGGTGGCGGCCGCACTGTCGGAGGCACGACAGGTACGCGAGGTGCGCGGCGCCCGGGTGCCGGGGCTGCGACTGGAGGCGGGCGGGCTCGCCGTCGACCTGGTCGTGGTCTTCACCGGTTCGCTCGACCCCGCCCAAGCCGTCTGCCGGCGCGCCGAGTTGGGCGAAGCGGCCGCGATCGCGCTGAGCGCCGTCACGGACGCCGAGACGCTCCTGACGGCGGTCGGTGAGCGGCACCGACGCTTCGTCCGGCTGGCCCGGGAGGTCAAGACCTGGGCGCGGGCGCGTGGCCTGGACTCCGCACCGTTCGGCCAACTGCCCTCGCTGGCTTGGTCAGTACTGGCCGCGCGGACCGTCCTGGATGCGCACGAGACGGCAGAGGGCGACCTGTTCCAGCGCTTCGCCGAGACCTGGGCGTCCTGGGACTGGCGCCGACCCGTCGGCCTGGCCGCCGACCCGGCCGACCGCCCCGACGCACCCCTGACCGTGCTCACCCCCTCCGCCCCGGTCCGCAGCTGTACCACCCAGGTCAGCTCCGACACCCGCGACCTGCTCACCGAGGAGCTCTACCGCGCCTGGGAACTCACCACCGAGCGTGCCGACCCCTGGCCCGCGCTGCTCTCCCCGCCCCCGCTGCACCGCCGCCACGCCGCCTGGGCCGTCGTCAGCACCGGCGAGGAGTCCCTGGGCGCCGTCCGCGGCCGGCTCCGGGCCCTTCTCACCGCCCTGGAGGAAGCCGGCGCCACCCATCTCCACGCCTGGCCCCACCCCTACCGCACTCCCGACGGCCGCACCCACCTCCCCATCGGTCTCGGTCCCACCCCGCTGACCCGCGCCCAGCTCGCCCCGATCACCACCGCCTGGGCCCGAGGCCTCACGGGTGTCCAGGTGGACCACGCCGAGGGCGGCGCGGTCCCGACGGTTTAGCACGAGTTCCCGGCCCGGCTGGTCGCGCCCCCTCGGCCGACATCAGGAATTATTTGACGGTTCGTCACTTGAGACGGTTGCGAGCGGTCGAGGTGGCCCGAGCGGCCCGGATTCCGCATGATCGGCCCACGGGGGCCGGGCCGATGTCCGGCGGATGCCGAACAGAGGGGCTGCGAAGATGGAAACAGCACGCACACTCGCCCTGGTGGCGGCCACCCTTTCGAGTCTGCGCCTGCCCGGTCAGCCAAGGGTCCCCTGGTCAGAGCGGGATCGCCCGGTCAGCACAGGATCCCGAAACTGTACCCGCGCGCCTTGAGGGTGGACAGGATCGTCGGCAGCGCGGCCGCGGTCTGGCTGCGGTCGCCGCCGCCGTCGTGGAGCAGGACCACCGAACCCGAACGGACGTTGTTCAGCACCCGCGACTGGATCGCGCCCGTCCCCGGTCGGGACCAGTCCGCCGGGTCGACCGACCAGAGCACCACCTGCTTGCCCAGCCCCGCCGCCCAGGAGCGCACCGTGCCGTTGACCGCGCCGTACGGCGGGCGCAGGCACTTGGGGGCGCGGCCGGTCTGGGCGCGGATGGCCTGATCGGTCCTGCTCACCTGGGCGTTGAAGGAGGTGGCGGAGAGCCGGCGCAGGTCCGGGTGCGACCAGGAGTGGTTCTGCACGCTGTGCCCCTGGCGGGCGACCTGCTTGGTCAGCGAGGGATGGGCCGCGACGTTCTCACCGATCTCGAAGAAGGTCGCATGCACCCCGTAGCGGTCGAGGATCGACAGGATCCGCGGCGTGTAGGCGGGGCTGGGGCCGTCGTCGAAGGTCAGGTACACGACCTTGCCCCCGGCCGCCTCCGCCGGTGCGGCCGGCACCCCGACCGCCACTCCCGCCACCAACGCGACGGCGAGCGCGCCGATCGCGGCCCGGATCCGTCCAACTTCCCTGCGCCTGCCGGGTCGTACGGCCATGCCTACCCCTTGCGGTCGGAGCTCCCGTGTACGGACCAGTCTGCGCCCAAGCGCCACGCCCTCGCGACCCTCCCTGGGACGAAAGGGGGTGAAATCGGCCAGCCGAGCGGCGGGTTGACCGGGTCCGACGATCACCCCCGTGCATGGAAGGGCAGGACCGAGCGCCCCCGGCGCGATCCACCGGGAGCGACTTTGACCTGCCCTCCAGCGGTCCTTGAGCGCCGACGGACGGGCGCGGGAGGAATCGGTGTGGCGGACGGCGACGGCGGGGCGCTATGCTCCCCGGCGATGACCACTCTCGCTGATCACAGATCGGAGGGCCCGTCCGCGCAAGGTGAGTGCTGATGAACACTCACACCGCGAACGGGTACGACTCCCACCTCTCCTTCTGGCGGCGCGTACGCGAGTACGCCGTGCCGCCCTCCATGATCGAAACCGCCACCGCGCGGCGCCAGGTCGGCGACTGGGCCGGGGCCTGCGCCGCGGCAAACGTCGAGGTCGAGTTCCGGCTGCGGGATGTCTCGCGTGCCCACGGCCAACAGATCGCTGACCGAGTGCGGAGCGATCTGCGCCGCCTGGCACCGGACTTGCTGCGCTGGCACCTGCCGAGGACCGCCCCCGACGGGCTGCTGCGGCCGGGGCTCACCATGACGCTGGCCCGGTACCCGGGCGAGCGGCCGGTTTCCCTGGTGGTCCGTACGCCACCCGCCTGGGCGGCGTACGGGCAGCACATCAGCCTCGCGCTCTGGGACGGCTACGACGACGGCGGGCCCCGGCATCCGCACCCGCATCCCAGCCGCCGGTTCCGCTACGACCTGCACCGGCACCTGTGGGACGCGGACCGGAGCGGGGAGTTGGCGTCGCGCGCCGGGGCCGGTCCGCCAAGCTCCCAGGAGGCGGAGGGACTCGGCACGCCGGAGCTGCGCTGCGCCGTCGACCGGTGGGCCGCCGAGGCCGAGCTGCTGCTGCGCGCCGACGGGCGCCCGGCCGGACCCGTCGTGGTGCGGCTGGGGCGTCGGCGGCACGTGCTGCTCAGGGCGGGCGAGCCCGTTGCGGAGGCCGCCGGGAACTTCCAAGCGCTGCCGCTGCTGCCCGACGCGGCGACCTGGGCGCTACCCGACCTCGACCTGCTGCACAGCGGCGCGATCGGGCCGGACCGGCTGCACCCACTGGTCGCGGCCGCGCTCGCGCCCGGGCACCAGCCGAGTCGGACGCTCCAACCACCTCCCGCGCAACGGCTGGTGGACTGTCGCGGCGCCCGGCACCGGATCGCCGTGGTCGACGGGGTGCTCACCCCGCTCGACCACGACCCGACCCAGCTGCGCCGCGAGGAGCTGCTCGCCGCGCTGTCCGGCACCCCGCTGCCCTGCCTGCGGGCCGTCGACCAGGCGCACCGCAATCCGGCCGAACTGGTTGGCGTGCGCGAGCGGTTGGATCACGGCGACACCGCCGGGGCGCTGGCCGTGGTCGAGGACCTGCTCGGCTCCCAGGCGGTATTGCGCCCGGGCCCGCTGCGGGACGAGCTGACGGCGGCCGCGAAGCGCCGGATGGCCTACGGCCTCTACCGGGCGGGCCTGACTGATCCGGGGCCCAACGGCTTCCCGTTCCGCCGGCGCCCGTGCCGACGCCGTTCCCGCCTGTACACCGCCGTACGCTGCAACCCGCAGTGCAGCCCACGCTGCAACCCGCGCACCGGCACGCGCTGAAGCCTGCCGGAGCCCCTTGCCGAGCCCCGGTACTTCCGATTTCCCGAGCTTCCGACTTCCTGAGGTGATCACCCATGCCCACGTACGCCCCTGCCACCCGGCTCGACGTCGCCCGCGAACTGCTCACCCTGCTGAACGACACCAGCACCGAGCCCCGCGCCGACATCCAACTGGAGGCCCTCACCCTGGCCGTCGCCGCCGACCTGCCCGTCCTGCTCTGGGGCGAGCCCGGAATCGGCAAGACCGCCGCCCTCAACCAGCTCGCCGAGGCCCTGGAGCTGCCGCTCACCACGGTGATCGCCAGCGTCCACGAGCCCTCGGACTTCTCCGGCCTGCCCATCGTCGGCGACGATCCGGCGCAGCAGGGCGTCCCGCTGGCCCCGCCGGACTGGGCGGTGCGCCTGGTCCGGGCCGGGCGCGGGCTACTGTTCCTGGACGAGCTGTCCACCGCGCCGCCCGCCGTCCAGGCCGCACTGCTCCGGCTGGTCCTGGAGCGGCGCATCGGCGCCCTCCAACTGCCGCCCGACGTAAGGATCGTGGCCGCCGCCAACCCGCGCTCGTCGGCGGCCGACGGGTGGGAACTGAGCCCGCCGCTGGCCAACCGGTTCGTCCATCTCCAGTGGGTGCACGACCACGAGGTGGTGTTGCGCGGCCTCGGCGGGGTGTGGCCGGTCGCCACCCTTCCGCAGCTCGATCCGGCGCAGCTGCCGTCCGCGGTCGCGCTCGCCCGCCGCGCGGTGTGTGAACTACTGTCCGCCCGGCCGGAGTTGGTGCACCGTCTGCCCACCACCGAGACCCGGCGCGGCGGTGCCTGGCCGTCCCCGCGCAGCTGGGACATGACGCTGCGGCTGATCGCCTTCGCCACCGCGGCCGGCTCCTCCCGGGAGGTGCTGTCGCTGCTGGTCCGGGGAACCGTCGGGGACGGTCCGGGGCTGGAGCTGATGGCGAGCATGGACCGGATGGACCTGCCGGACCCGGAGAAGCTGCTCGCCGACCCGGCGAACGCGGTGCTGCCCGAGCGCGGGGACCTGCGCCAGGTGGTGCTGGATGGGGTGGTGGCCGCGGTGCGCAACCGGCCGGAGCGGGCGCGGTGGGACTCGGCCTGGGCGCTGCTGGTGCGGGCGATGGAGACCGGCGCGCCGGATGTGCTGGTCGTCCCGGCCACCACGCTGGCCTCGCTGCGCCGGGAGGACTGGGAGGTACCGGAGTCGATCGAGCACCTGGCCTCGACGGTGGCCCTGTCGCGGCGGGCCGACCGCGCCGCCGCCCGGGCCGACGCGAAGACCCGCCGATGAGCGCGGGCGTGACGCCGCTGGACGTCGGCAGGCGCATCAGGCCGAAGGTCGCCAGGCCGGCCCCCACCCCCCTGGACGCCGGCTGGCAGATCAAGCCGCAGGCCAGCCTGCTGGACCTCGACAAGCTGTACGCCGCCCGACTGCAGGCCGTCCGGGCCCGCCCCTACCTGGCGACCGCGCTGTTCGCCCTGCACCTGGCGGAGTCCCGGCAGGTACCGACGATGGCCGTGGACCGTTACTGGCGCTGCTACGCCTCGCCGGTCTTCGTCGAGCGCACCCCGGTGGAGGACCTGGCCTCGGTGTGGGTGCACGAGGTGTCGCACCTGCTGCGCGACCATCACGGGCGCAGCGACCGACTGGCCCGCGACCTCGGGCTGAAGGGCCAGCACGACCGGCTGCGGATGAACATCGCCGCCGACTGCGAGATCAACGACGACGCGTACGGGGACGGGCTGGTCACCCCCGTGGGCGCCCTGACGCCCAAGCGCCTCCATCTGCCGGAGGGGCAGCTGATGGAGGACTACCTCCGTGGCTTCAGCTTCGACCTGCGCAAGCCGGGCCTGGCCTGGCTGGACTGCGGCAGCGGCGCCGACGGCGTGGACCGCCCCTGGGAGCTGGGGCCGGACGGCGCCGACGGGCTGACCCCGCAGGAGCGGGACGCCGTCCGCTTCCGGGTCGCCGAGGGCATCCGCGCCCGCCCCGGCGACACTCCGGCGGGTTGGCGGCGCTGGGCCGAGGAGGCGTTCCACCCGCCGCAGCCCTGGCGCCAGCTGCTGGGCGCGGCGATGCGCTCGGCGGTCTCCGGGCCCGGCTCGGGCGGGGACTACAGCTACGGCCGGCCCGCCCGCCGCTCGACCGGGCTACCGGGCGTGGTGCTGCCGAGCCTGCGGCGGCGCCCGCCGCGCGTCTCGGTGGTGATCGACACCTCGGGGTCGGTCTCCGACGACGAGCTGGGCAGCGCGCTGCTGGAGGTCGCGGCGATCGGCCGGGCGGTCGGCGGCCGTCACGACCAGGTCACCGTCCTGTCCTGTGACGCGGCCGCGCAGACCGTCCAGCCGATCTGTCAGGCGGCGGGCATCTCCCTGATCGGCGGCGGGGGCACCGATCTGCGCACGGGCTTCGCGGCGGCGCTGCGGACCCGGCCGCAGCCGGACGTGGTGGTGGTGCTGACGGACGGGCAGACTCCCTGGCCCGAGGTCGCGCCGTCCTGTCGTACGGTGGTCGGCCTGTTCCGGAGGCCGGTGCGGTACAACGAGGCCAACCCCGACTACCGGCCGGACGCGCCACCCGCGTGGGCGAGGGTCGTGACCATCGGCTGAGGCGGTCGGGCGGGCTCCCGGCCGACGCGACCGGTACGGCGGACGCGCCCGGTCCCGTTACACTCCGACGCGCAGCGGCGGCGGTACGAACACGGAGGACGGTCCCTTGAGCACGAGCGCGACCGGATCGGCCGAAGCCGCGGACCGGGAGCCCGACGAGCACGCACGGTTCGCCCGCTACCGCCGGGCGTTCGCGGAGGTGGCACCGGCGGACGCGGCCGAGCTGGTGGCACGGGTGCTCGCCGATCCCGACCGGGCGATGGCGAGCGGTGCGGTGTGCGAGTACCTGGACCGGCGTGCGGCGGAACTGCTGACGGAGCCCGGCTTCACGGCCTGGTGCCGGAAGATGGCCGGAGCCGTGGCGGCCGACGACTTCGCCGTGCGGCGCCTGCGCGAGTGGGCGCTGCTCCGCGCGATGGCCCTGGACGAGCCGTGGGAGGAACGGCAGTTGCTGGCGGCGTCCAACTGGCTTCAGTCGCACGCCGCCGAGCGGTCTACGGCCGGGGCCTGTCTGAGCGTCCTGGCCGGGCGGGGGCGCACCCAGCGCATCCGCAACACCGCCGCGTCCCGGCTGCGGCAGCTGCGGTAGCCGGGCGGAGGAGTCCGGTAACGGACTCCTCCGCCGCATCGCCGACCTCAGCCAACCATGGCCGCCAGCACGGTGCGCCAGTCCTCCCCCGGCTCCGGCTGGAGCGCGGCCGCGAGGGTCTCCGCCCGGTAGTGCCAGGGGCGGCGCAGCTCCGGGTCGGCGTCGGGACGCTGGTCCAGGGTGCTCTTCGAGCCGAGCAGCCGGATCAGCTCGGTGGTGAACTCCGCCCAGGAGACGTGCCCGCTGATCGCGTTCACGACGCGTCCGGCGGCGGGCTGGTCGGGCACCGCGCAGGCGGCGAGGGCCCGGGCGAGGGCCGCCGAGTGCACCCAGGCGGCGCCGTTCCAGGTGTCGCGCCCGCCGGGGGCCGGGGCGGGCAGGGCGATGGGCCGGCCGGCCAGGGCGGCCTGGTAGAGCTCGCCGGTGGAGCCCCAGCGGAGCTGATCGCACAGGCGTTGGTGCGGGCCCCAGACGATCGGGGCGCGCACGGCGGTGACCGGGCCGCGTCCGCCCGCCTCGGCGGCCTCGAAGAGCAGCTGTTCGCAGTCCAGCTTCGCCTGCCCGTAGGCGGTGACCGGCGCGCCGCTCGGACCGCCCTCGGCGACGTCCGTGCCGGTTGGCTGTCCGTAGGCATCGATGCTGCTGACGAAGACGAACGGCCCGCCGGACCAGCCGTCCAGCAGGGCGCGCATGGCGGTGACGTCGGTGGCGTGCTCGGTGAAGGTGCAGGCGGAGTGGATGACCGCGTCCACGCCCTTGACCGCGCGGTGGAGGCTGTCCAGGTCGGCCAGGTCGCCTTCGGCGATCTCGGCGCCGTGCAGCGCCGGCAGGTGCGCGGACTCCGGTCGGACCAGTACCCGCACCGGGCGGCCCTGGGCCATCAGCTCCTGCAGTACGGCCGCGCCGACGCCGCCGGTGGCGCCGGTGAGCAGCACGGTCCCGGTGCGGGACTCGGTGCGGGGGTGGGCGCCGGTCCGGACGAGAGCGGCGCGACGCTCGTCCTCGCGGATGGCGAGCAGGGTGGCAAGGGCGCGCGGGGTGCGCTGTTCCAGGATGTCGAGACCGGTGAGCGGCAGCCCGACGCGGGCGCGCAGGCGTTCGGCGAGCTGGACGGCGACCAGCGAGTGGCCGCCAAGGGCGAAGAAGTCGCCGTCGGCGGGCGGGACGCTGCCGAGCAGTTCACCGAACGCGGTGCGGACCAGGTCGAGCGGGCCGGGTCGCGCGGAAGCGCCGGCCGGGGCGGCACCGGGCAGTCGGCCTCGGTCGACGGTGCCGTCCACGGCGCGCGGAATCCGGTCCAACAGAGTTACCGCGAGCGGGAGCTCGGCAGCAGCGAGGCAGCGCCGCAGGATCGAGCGCAGGTCGCTGCCGCTGGGGGCCACCGGGCCGCGTACCACGGCGTAGGCGAGCGGCGGACCGTCGGCGGCCTCGACCACCGCGGCCTCGGCCACCCTCGGGTCGGCCAGCAGAGCCTCCACCACCGGGTGTTGGGCGACGATCAGACGGCTGCCGGGCAGCTCCGACAGCGGCAGGTCAGCGTCCGAGGCCACCGCGCCGAGCACGGCGGCGAAGGCGTCGAGCAACCGCGCGGCGGTGGTCTCGTCCAGCGCGTCCCGGTCGTGCTGGACCAGGCAGCGCGGCTGCGGCCCGTCCTCCAGCAGCAGGGCGAGGCCGAACTTGGCCAGACCGAGGTCGAGTTCGATGTTCTCGGCGTCCAGCCCGGGAAGTTCCAACGGCGTGACGGGCTGGACCAGGTCGCAGGTGACCGACAGCAGCGGGATGCCGTCCGCGCCGCGCGAGGCCGCGCCGAGCCGCTCGACCACCAGGTCGAAGGGCACCTGGTGGTGCTGCTGCGCGTCGAGCAGCGCGCCGCGCACCAGGGCCAGCGCCTCGCTGAAGGTCTCCTCCCCGGCAAGCTCGGCCCGCACGGCGAGAGTGTTGACGCCGAGGCCGACGGTGCGGCGCAGCTCGGGCCGGGCCCGATGGCCGCTGGCGCAGCCCAGGGTGAGGTCATCCTGCCCGGAGGCGGTGCGCAGGGTGGCGAAGGCGGCGGCGAGCACGACGGCGAACAGCGTCGCGCCGTGCCGGGTGCCGAGCTGCCGCAGGCCCTCGACGGTGGCGGGGTCGAGCGGCGCGGCGTGCAGGGCGGCGCGGCGTTCGCGGGTGCCGGGCGGGACCGGCCGCAGCAGCGGCAGCGGCCGGGCGCCGGCCAGGTGGGCGGCGCGGGCGTCGGCAGCGGCGGTGAGTTCGGCGTCGCGGGCGCGCTCCTGGCGAGCGTACTCGGCGTACGGCATGCCCGGCGACGGGAGCCCCGGCTCGACGCCGTCGCGGGCGGCGGTGTAGAGCGCGGCGAGGTCGGCCGCGAGCACCGGGAGCGATCCACCGTCCACGGCGATGTGATGGATCGTCAGCAGCAGGGTGTGGTCCTCGGGCCCGTGCCGGAGCAGCAGTGCGCGCAGCATCGGGCCGGTGGCGAGGTCGAACGGCCGGGCGGCCTCGACGGCGAGCCGGTCCGTGCCGTCGGCGTCCACGATCGGCAGCGGCACCGGGGCGGCCGGTTCGATCCGCTGGTACGGCTGGTCGCCCCGGCGGGGGTAGCGGGTGCGCAGCACGGCGTGCCGCTCGGTGAGGGCGGTGAGCGCGGCGGCCAGGACGGCCGGGTCGAGCGGGCCGCGCAGTCGGGTGGCGAGCGGGACGTTGTAGAGGGCGCCGCCCTGGCCGAGGTGGTCCATCAGCCACATCCGCTGCTGGGCGTGGGAGAGCGGGGCCGGGCCGGCCGGGCTTGCCGGGGCTGCCGCCGGGCGGTCGGGCGCGGTGGCGGCGCGGCGGTTGCGGGCGCGGCGCAACAGGTCGCTCTGGTCGGTGGTGCTCATCGGTCGGCTCCGGGGGTGTCGTCAGCGGCCCGCAGGGCGCGCTCCAGCAGCTCGGCCTGCCCCGCCACGGTGGGGTGACCGAGGAAGTCGGCGAGGGAGAGTTCGACGCCGAGGTCCTCGCGCAGGTCGTCGACGACCCACATGGCGAGCAGCGAGTGGCCGCCCTCGGCGAGGAAGTCGGCGGCCGGGTCGGTGATCCGGCGCTCCAGGGCGCGGCTCCAGGCCTCGGCGACGGCCTGCTGGATCGGGGTGAGCGCGGCCTCGCCCGGCCCGGAGGCGGCGGCCGGGTCGGGGGCGGTGGCGAGCGCCCGCCGGTCGACCTTGCCGCTGCCGGTGAGCGGCAGCACGTCGAGGACCGTCCAGGCGGTGGGCACCAGGTGGGCGGGCAGCCGCTCGGCGAGCCGGGTGCGCAGGCTGTCGGCGGCTGGTCGGGCGCCCTCGGCGAGGACCAGACAGGCGGTGAGCGCGGCGTCGGGCTGCCCGGCGCGGCGGACCACCACGGCCACCTCGGCGACCTCGGGGAGCTGAAGCAGCGCGTGCTCGACCTCCCCGGGTTCGATCCGGAAGCCCCGGACCTTGACCTGATCGTCGGTGCGTCCGTGGAACTCCAGTACGCCGTCCGGGCGTTGGCGCACCAGGTCACCGCTGCGGTAGGCGCGGCCGTGGCCCGGGAGCACGCGGAAGCGCTCAGCGGTCAGCTCGGGCCGGTTGAGGTAGCCCTGGGCGAGCCGTCCGCCGGCGATCCAGAGCTCGCCCACCATGCCGGGCTCCACCGACGCGAGCCGCTCGTCCAGGACGAGAACACGGGCGTCGCCGAAGGGTCGTCCGATCGGAACGGCACCGTTGTCGCAGTCGGCCGGGGTGACCCGGTGCAGGGTGGTGAAGGTGGTGGCCTCGGTGGGCCCGTACCCGTTGCACAGCTCCAGCCACGGGAAGGCCCGCAGCACCGCCCCGGCGTGCTCGGCGGACACCGCCTCGCCGCCGACGACCACGGTGCGCAGCACGCCGAAGATCCGGGACTGCTTGGCGGCCAGGTGGTGGAAGAGCGCGGTCGTGAGGAGGAGCGTTGTGACGCCGAACCGCTCGACGTCGCGGACGAGTTCCTCGGTGGAGGGCCGTTCGGCAGGGGAGATCGCGACGGCGGCGCCCCGGACGAGCGGAGCCCACAGTTCGAAGGTGGCGGCGTCGAAGGAGACGGTGGAGTGGAATAGCACCCGGTCGCGCGGGCCGAGGGCGACCGCGTCCGGGGCGGTGACCAGGTCGGCGACGGCTCCGTGCGGGACGAGCACGCCCTTGGGGCGGCCGGTGGAGCCGGAGGTGTAGTAGAGCAGGGCGGCCGCGGCCGCCTCGGCGGCGTCCGGCACCGTTTCCCCGGTGGCCTCGGTGCCGCGCTCGGTCAGCACCAGCGTGCGTTCCTCGGGCAGTCCGGCCTCCGCGAGCAGCGCCTTGTCGCCGAGGACCAGGCGAACGTCCGCGTCGGCGGTCATCTCGGCGATGCGCGGGCGCGGGTAGGCCGGGTCGAGCGGGAGGACGTGGCCGCCGGCCCGCCAGACGGCGAGCTGGGCGACGACCAGGCGGGCCGAGCGGGCGCAGAGCAGGCCGACGGCGCTGCCGGGGCCGATCCCGCGCGCGGCCAGGACGGCGGCCAACCGGCCGGAGGCGTCCAGGAGTTCACGGTAGGTGAGAAAGGTGGCGCCGTCGGTCACGGCGAGCGCACTCGGGTGCTGCTCGGCCTGCCGGGCGATCAGGGCGGGGAGGGTGGAGATGGTGGGCGTCATGGCTGGTTCCCTTCCGGGCGCCCCGGCGGCGAGGCCGGGGCGCCCGTGCTCAGGCGGGGTGGACGGTCAGGGCGTGTCCGGCGGATTTCGTCGGACCCGGTGAGGATCCGCCGGACAGGCCCTACGCGAGCGAGGTGCTGGGCATCCGCTCCTCGACCAGCCGCGCGATCGCCCGCAGGTCGGGCTGGCGCAGCAGCAGGGCGGCGCGCAGCCGCACGCCGCACTCCCCTTCCAGGGACTCCAGCAGTCGGGCTGCGGCGAGCGAATTTCCGCCCGACGCCAGGAAGTTGTCGCCCGGTCCGAGGTCGGCGCGGCCGATCAGCTCGCGGCAGAGCTTCAGCACGGTGCGCTCGACCGGGGTGTCGCCCTCCTCGACCTCCGAGACTCCCGAGGCCCCCGTGCCCACGGCGACCGGCGGCTCGGCGGCGAGCAGCGCCGCACGGTCCACCTTGCCGTTGGCGTCCAGCGGGTAGCGGTCGACCAGCCGGACGGCCGAGGGCACGGCCTGCTCGGGCAGCCAGGGCCGCACCGCGTCCAGCAGAGCCACGGCCTGCGCACCGTCCTCGGCCTGGACGAAGGCCACCAGCCGTGCGCCGCCCGTCGCCGCGGCCTCGGCGGCGACCACGGCCCGGCGCACCCGCGAGTCGCGCTCGAAGGCGGCCTCGACCTCGGCGGGTTCGATCCGCACCCCGCTGACCTTGACCTGGTCGTCCAGGCGGCCGTGGAACTCCAGCACGCCGTCGGCGCGCATCACCACCCGGTCGCCGCTGCGGTAGACCCGGTCGGTGCCGTCCACGCCGGGCGGCACCTCGACGAAGCGGCGGGCGGTCAGCTCGGGGTCGAGGTAGCCGGCTGCCAGGCCCCGGCCGCCGATCCGCAGCTCGCCGGCCACTCCTCTGGGCACCGGGCGGCCCTGATCGTCGGTGACCAGGACCACCGCGCCCGGGACGGGCAGCCCGATCGGCGGCGCGCCGTCGCCGTGGTCGCCGCCAGCGGCCATGGTGTGCACGGTGGTGGTGACGGTGGCCTCGGCGGGGCCGTAGGCGTTGTGGACGGTCGCGGTGACGTCCGGCCCGGGAGCACGGCGCAGCCGGTCGCCGCCGACGGTCAGGTGGCGCAGCACCAGCCCGGCGGGCCAGGGCCGGCCGAGGACGGGTTCGGCCAGCGGGGTGGGCAGTACGGTGACGGTGATCCGGGCCTCGCGGAGCCAGTCGGTGAGCGCGCCGGAGTCCCACCGGACGGCCTCGGGGGCGACGACCAGCGCGGCGCCGGAGGTGAGGCCGGCCCACAGCTCCATCAGATGCGGGTCGAAGGCGACCCCGATCAGCAGGCTGTGCCGGGCGCCGGGGCCGAGGCCCGTCAGTTCGCGGTACCAGTGCAGCAGCGCGCCGAGCGCCGGTGCGGTGACGGCGACGGCCTTGGGGGTGCCGGTGGAGCCGGAGGTCAGCACCGCGTAGTGGGTGCCGACCGGGACGGCAGCCTGGTCGCCGGAGGCCAGTACGGCCTCCACCGCACCGGTGGCGGGCAGGTCCAGCGACAGCCGCTCGCCGACGGCCGGCAGGACGGCCGGCTCGCCGACCAGGCAGGCGGGCCGCAGTTGCTCGGCGACGGCCTGCAGCCGCCGCTCGCCCGGGCGCGGGCCGAGCGGCAGGTGGACGGCGCCGAGCTTGGCGGCGGCCAGGGTGACGGCGACCAGCGCGGCCGAGTGGCCGAGGCAGACGCCGAGCAGGTCGCCCTTGCCGACCCGGCCGCGCAGGGTCTCGGCGACGGCGTCGGCGAGGCGGTCGAGCTCGGCGTAGCTGTAG
Source organism: Kitasatospora sp. NPDC001159 (assembly GCF_053598235.1). NCBI lineage: Bacteria > Bacillati > Actinomycetota > Actinomycetes > Kitasatosporales > Streptomycetaceae > Kitasatospora > Kitasatospora sp. NPDC001159. The sequence continues at coordinate 39,444 of NZ_JBSFJV010000033.1, read as the reverse complement.
CTCTGCTCGCCGTCGATCAGGGCGGGTGCGTGCGGGGTGCGGTGCACCCAGCCGGTGAACAGGTCAAGGACCCCGCCGTCCTGGTGCGGACGGCCGTACCCGATGCTCAGGGATTCCATCATCGACTCCAGATAAGTGACTAGACGTCAGTTCAGACCCATGGAACGGGCGATGATCACCTTCTGGACCTCGGAGGTCCCTTCGATGATCGTGGTCATCCGGACATAGCGGTACAGGAATTCCAGCGGGTGGCCGCGCACCCAGCCGGTGGCGCCGTGCACCTGGAGCGAGCGGTCCACCGCGCGCACCGCCGTCTCGGAGGCGGTGAGCTTGGCGAGTGCCGCGTTCTCGGGTGCCTCCGTACCCTCGTCCACCAGCCGTGCGCAGGCGAGGGTGAGCAGCTTGGACGCCTCCACCTCGGCGCGGGTGGTCACCAGGTGCTCCTGGACGTGCTGGTACTCGCCGATCACCCGGCCGAAGGCGCGCCGCTCGCGGGCGTACTCGACGCCGGCGCGCAGCGCGTACTCGGCGATGCCGTTGCACATCGCGGCGACGACCAGGCGGCCGCGGGAGAGGCTGTCCATGGCGAGGGCGGTGGCCGCCGCGATGCCCTCCTCGCCGCCGATGACGGCCTCCGGGCCGACGCTGACCTGGTCGAGCAGCAACTCGAACAGCGGCTCGCCGGACATCCCCTCGTAGCGCTGGCCGATCCGCAGTCCGGGCTGGTCCATCGGCAGCACGAAGGCGGTGGCCCCGGCGGTGGGCCCGGCGCCGTCGCCGAGGTCGGTGGCGGCGACCACCAGCGCGATCCCGGCGTGCTCGGCGTTGCTGACGAAGGTCTTGCGCCCGTTCAGCACCCAGCCGTCACCGGTGCGCACGGCGGTGGTGGTGAGCCGGAACGCGTCCGAGCCGGCCTGCGGCTCGGTCAGCGCCAGGCAGCGGGTCTGCTCGCCGCGCACCAGCGGGACGAGGTGGGTCTCGATCTGCTCGGGGGTGCCGTGCCGCAGCAGCGGGCTGGGGCCGTCGGAGCCGGCCAGCGCGTACGGCGCGAGCACGCAGCCGCTGCGCCCGGCGGCGTGGTGCAGCAGAACGACGGCGGTGAACGGCATGTCGGCGCCGCCGAGTTCCTCCGGGTAGTCCCCGGCGTAGAAGCCGAGCGCGGCGGAGCGCTTGCGCACATAGGCACGCAGGTCGGCCGGGACCTGGTCCGCGGTCTCAGGCAACTCGGCGGCGAGCGGGACGAGTTCACGGCGCACGAAGCTCTCGAAGGCCTCGACGAGCTCGCGGTGGCCGGCTTCGAGGACGGCGGAAGGGGCGCTCACTTGGAGCCTCCGGCGAGAACACGGGCCTGGTCGGCCAGCACGGCGTGGCGGAAAAGGGTACGCAGCGGCGGGCGGCTGCCCAGGTGCGGCTCCAGGTAGGCGGCGAGCTGGGCGGCGAGCAGCGAGTGGCCGCCGACCTCGAAGAAGTGCGAGTCGGCGGTGAAGCGGTCATGGCCGAGCACCTCGCGCCAGGCGGCGGCGATCAGTTCCTGGCCGGGGTCGGCGAAGGCACTGGGCGCGCTCTCCTGATGCTCGGGGGTCTCGTCGGCGAGCCGGGCGAGGGCGGCGCGGTCGGGCTTGCCGCCGGGCAGGGTGGGCATCGAGGGGACGGCCGTCCAGGTGGCCGGGACGAGTCCGCCGGGCAGCCGGCGGGCCAGCGCCGCGTGCAGGGCGGCCTGGTCGGGGCGGTCGGTGCCCTCCAGGAAGCCGACCAGGCGGGGGCCGGTCTGCGGGTCGGTGTGCAGCAGCACGGCGCAGGAGCGGCCGCCGAGTTCGGCGGAGGCGGCGGCCTCGATCTCCTCCAGTTCGATCCGGTGGCCGCGCAGCTTGACCTGGTTGTCGGCGCGGCCGAGGAACCGCAGTCGTCCCTCGGTGTCGCGGTAGCCGCGGTCGCCGGTGCGGTAGACCCGGGCACCGCCGAGCGCGGGGACGATGGTGAAGCGGGCGGCGGTGGGCTCCGGCAGGCCGACATAGCCCTCGGCCAACAGGTCGCCGACGACGACGAGTTCACCGACGCAGCCGACCGGGAGCGGGCGCAGGGTCTCGTCCAGGACGTGGATCCGCACGCCGTCGATCTCGGTGCCGAGCGGGATCTCGCCGTCCTCGACGACGTCGGCCTCGGTGACCCGGTGGACGGTGGAGGTGACGGTGGCCTCGGTGACGCCGTAGGCGTTGAGCACGGTGGTGGACTCGATCAGGCCGGCCAGCGCGCGGGCGGGCAGGCGCTCGCCGCCGAGGACGAGCAGCCGGGGTGTCCAACGGCCGTCCCGCAGCGCTTCGCGCAGGTCCTCGCGCACGCCCAGCAGGTAGCTGGTCGGCAGGTTGGCGACGGTGACGCCGCGGGCGGCGAGCACGGCGACCAGCTCGGGCCCGGTGGGCACCTCGCGCTGCGGCAGCACGAGCGTGGCGCCGACGGCGAGGGCGGGCAACACCTCCTCCAGTGCCACGTCGAAGGACGGCCGGGCGAACAGCAACACCCGGTCAGCGGAGGTGAGTTCGTAGCGGGCCGCGATCGCGGCGACGTACCCGGCGAGCGCCTCACGGCCGACCAGGACGGGCTTGGGGACACCGGTGGAGCCGGAGGTGTGGATGACGTAGGCGGCGCCCTCCAGCACGGCGGCGGGCTCGGCCTTCGGGAACGCGGGGCCGTCCAGTAGCGCCGGGGTGACGCCCTCGGCGGGCAGCGCGAGCGCGCTCTGCCGGGTGGCCAGGACCAGCGCGGGGGCGAGCCGCTCCAGCAACAGGCCGAGTCGGGAGGCCGGGTCCTCCGTGGACAGCGGCGCGTAGACGGCGCCGAGGCGCAGGCAGGCGAGCAGGGCGACCACGCTGTCGGTGCCGCGCGGCAGCACGGCGGCCACCGGCTGGCCGGGGGCGACCCCGGCGGCGCGCAGCCGGTCGGTCAACTCGCCGATACGGCGGTCGAGTTCGCCGTAGCTGATCCGCTCGGTTCCGGCCAGCAGGGCGAGCGCGGTGGGGTCGTGGGCGGCGGCGGGGTCCAGCCCGCCCGGGGTCACCGGGGTGGCAGGCTCGGCCTCGGGCGCGGGGGCGAGCTCGGCGAGCGGCGTCTGCGGCCGGTCGAGGTAGCGGCGCAGCAGCTCCAGCAGGCGGTCGGCCAGCAGCACGGCCCCGGCCTCGCCGAAGAGGTCGGCGTCGTAGTCCCAGACCAGGGTCATCCCGGCGGCGCCGTGTTTCTCGCCGACCACCCGGCGGTCGTCGGGCAGCAGCACCAGGTCGAGGTCGAAGCGGGTGGTGCCGGTGTTGAAGCCCTCGTAGAGCGAGACCTCCAGGCCGGGTGCCTGGACGTCCGGCAGCGCGGCGTCGTGCGCGCTGAACATCACGTTGAACAGCGGGTTGTCGGCGCCACCGGTGTGCAGCCCCAAGCGGCGGGTCAGCTCCTGCACCGGCAGGTCCTGGTGCGGCAGAGCGCGCAACAGGACGTCGGTGGCCTCGTCCACGGCTTCGGTACCGGGGGCGGCCGGGTCGAGCCGCAGGCGCAGCGGCACGGTGTTGACGAACATGCCGACGGTGCTCTCGAAGCCCTCCGGCCGGTTGCCGACGGCGGTGCCGATGACGAGTTCGCGGTGGCCGCTGTGGCGGCGCAGCAGTTCCGCGAACAGGGTGAGCAGGGTGCTGAACGGGGTGTGGCCGTCCGCCTTGCTGCGCTCGCGCAGCCGCTCGGCGAGGTCGGCCCCGATCGACTGGCGCAGCTGCCCGCCGCGGTGGCGGCGCTCGACGCCCGGCTTGGCCAGTCCGGGAAGGGTGACCTCGCGCGGAGCGTCGGCCAACTCCCGGGTCCAGAAGGCGAGATCGCGTTCGCGGGCGTCGGGGTCGACGGAGCGGCGGGCGTGCTGCTCGTACGAGGGGGCGGCGGGCAGCTCGTACGGCTGGTCGAGGACGTGGGCGCGGTAGACGGTGAACAGGTCGCGCAGCAGGATGGCGAAGGAGTGGCCGTCGTGGACGAGGTGGTGCTCGACGTGGATCAGCCGGTGGTGGTCCTCGCCGAGTCGGACCAGGTGCCAGCGCAGCACCGGGGCGCACTCGGTGTCCAGCGGCTCCTCGGCCTCGGCGGCGAGCAGCCGGCGGAAGGCGGCCTCCGGGTCGGCCTCGGCGGTGAAGTCGCTGTGGCGCAGCACCGGCTGGCAGTTCTCGGCGACCCGCTGGCCAGGCAGGCCCTCCGCGCGGGCAACCAACTCCAGCCGCAAGCCCGGGTGGTGGCCCAAGACGGCGGCGAGGCCCGCGTGCAGCGCGTCGCGGTCGAGGGTGCCCCACAGGTCGAGCACGGCTGTGAAGTTGTAGGCGCGGCTGCCCGGCAGCATCTGCTCGTGCAGCCATACGATCTCCTGCGAGGGAGAGAGTGCGAACATGGATGATTCCCTTGTGTGGTGGGCGTGTTGGCACTGCGATGGCCGGGCGCGGGTGTGGGGTGGTCCCGCGGCGGCCGGTGGGGGCCGGGCCGCACCGGGGTGAGGGTGCGGCCCGAGGTTTGAAGGCACTGGCCTGTCGGAAGGACTGACCTGTCGGAACGGGCTGGCCTGGGAAGGGGCTGGGCCTAGAAGAGGTGGTGGCGCAGCACGGCGAGCAGCTGCTCGAAGGCGGCCTCGGCGTCCGCGGCGGGGAAGCGCTCGCTGTCCCAGGCCAAACGGACCAGCAGCTCGTCGCCGTGCGTGGCAGCGACGGCCAGCGGCGCGGCTAGCGGCCGTCCGGCGAGGTGGACCTCCCGGCCGGTGACGCCGCCGAGCACCAGCGGCGGGCGCCGCTGGAGGTCCTCCAGGGTGAGCATCGCATCCAGCGCGCCGGACCAGGGGGAGCCGGCGGCGCGGGCCGCGCGCACCACCTCGTCGAAGGGGGTGCCGGCGTGGTCGAGGTCGTCCCACCAGTCGTCGCAGAGCGTCTCCAGGTCGGCGGCGGATCGCGCCGGCACGGCGTGCACCAGGGTGTTGAGGAAGCAGCCAAGCGCGGCGGGCGCGCCGGGCGGGCGGCCGCCCCACGGGTAGCCGAGCGCCAGCGGGCCGTCCGCGCGGTGCAGCCGCTGGGCGGCGGCACCGACGGCGTCCAGCAGGGCGGGGAAGACGGCGCTGCGGGCGGCGCCCTCGGCGGCGGGCAGCCGCTCGGTGAGCATGCCGGTGGCCGTGGCCGCGCCGCCTTCGGTCCCGGTCAGGGAGCCGAGCCGGCGTCCCCAGTGGGCCTGGGCGGCCTCGCCGGCGGCGGCCTCCTCGGCGGCCAGCTGGAGTTCGACGGCCTCCCGGAAGTCGGCCATGGCCTGCGGGTCAGGGCCGGGTGCGGGCGACTCGTCCCGCCGGTAGGCCTCGGTGATCTCGCCGACGAGCACCCCGAGGGACTGTTCGTCGCAGGCCGCGTGGTCCAGCGCGAGGGCGAGCAACTCCTCCTCGCTCGCCGGCTCCTGGGCGATCAGCAGGCGCAGCGCGGGCCCGTCGAGGGGCCAGTCCAGCAGGGCCGCGCGCAGCGCCGCCTCGGCGGCGCCGCCACCGGGGGTGCCGTTCGGTGCGACGGCGATCCGGGCGACCTCGACCGAGGGCCCGCCGGCCCGCAGCACGGGTGTACCGCGTACGGTCGCGAAGCCGCCGCACAGTGCGGGGTGACGCGCGGCGACCGCGTCGGCCGCGCGCGCCAGCCGGGCCAGGTCGAGGGTGCCGCGCGGGTAGGCGAAGAACAGCGGGACGATGTCGGAGCGGGTCAGCGGAGCGAGTCGGCGGGTGATCAGGAACCGCCGCTGGGCGCCGGTCAGCGGGAGCAGCTCCACCGGGGAGTCGGCGGAGGCGGAGCGGTACCTGGCTAGGTAGGCGGCGGTGATGCTGGCGTGCACGGAACGGTCTCCGGTTTCCGGTCTCGGCTCGGGTGCTCGGTCAGGGGTCAGGGGTCAGGGGTCAGGAAGTGGTCGGGCTCGCGGCGGGCTGCTTGGCGCTCTGGGTGTCCTGGGCATCCGCGGCCGTAGCCCCCTGGACCTCCGCAGTCGCAGCGCCCCCGGCTTCCGCCTCGGGTAGGTCGCGCATCCGCCGCAGCGGCGACAGCAGCAGCGGCACCGGAACCAGCAGGAATCCCGCCGCGCAGAGCCACAGGGCGGCGCGCGGCCCGGCCCAGTCGGCGACGAGCCCGCCACCGAGGGCGCCGATCGGCATGGTGCCCCAGACCAGGAAGCGCATGGTGGCGTTCATCCGCCCGAGCAGTTCGGGCGGGCAGACGCTCTGCCGGAAGCTCACCTGGGCGACGTTGTAGGCCACCGCACCGAACAGCACCACGCCCGCGGCCAGGCCGAACAGCCACACGCCCGCGCCGCCCTCGGACAGCGGCCACAGCACCGCGAACGGCGCGGTCACCACGGTGGACAGCCAGATCAGCCGGGCCTGCCCGACCCAGCGGGACAGCTGCCCCGCGCACAGCGCTCCCGCCAGTCCGCCTAGGGCGGAGGCCGACAGCAGCGCGCCGATGGCGCCGGGCGACAGGTCGAGAACCCGCACCCAGAACACCGTCTGCACGGCCATCAGCACGGCGGCGAACAGGTTGGACACGGCGGTGGCGGTGGCGATCGCCCGCAGCAGCGGGTGCCCGAGGACGAAGCGCACGCCCTCGGCCACCTCGGCCCGCAGCGAGCGCCCGGGCTCGGGCTCCGGCCGCGCCTCCTCGACCCGGACCCGGGCGAGCAGCAGAGCGGAGGCGAGGTAGCCGCAGGCGTCCGCCACGATGGCGAGCGGCGCGCCGAGCAGCTGGACCAGCCCGCCGCCGAGGCCCGGCCCGGCGATCTGGGCCGAGGACCGGACCGTCTCCAACGCCCCGTTGCCGCCGACCAGTTGCTCGCGCGGCAGGACGGCGGGCAGGAAGGACTGGTGGGCCACGTCAAAGAACACCGTGGCCACCCCGGTGACCAGCGCGACCAGGTACAGCTGCGGCATGCTCAGCACCCCGAGCGCCGCCGCCGGCGGGATCGAGCCGACGGCGATGCAGCGCACCACGTCGGCGCGGATCAGCACCGGGAGCTTGCGCATCCGGTCCAGCCAGGCCCCGGCGGGCAGGCCGACCAGCAGGAAGGCGGCGGTCTCCGCGGCGGTCAACAGGCCGACCTCGAACGGTGTGGCGTCGAGCACCACCACCGCCACCAGCGGCAAGGCGACCAGGGTGACCTGACTGCCCGTCTGGGCCGCTGCGGCTCCGGCCAACAGGAGCCGGAAGTCGCGGTGGTCGAGCAGTCGGGCCTGGCGGGGGCGAAGCGTCTCGTTCATCGATGCGACTCTCGGTCACCTCTTCGATACGCGGCAACCGGCGGAACCGTTTCCAGACGAACCGCGGGTCGGCCGGATCCCGCCACTGCCGTGACCTGCCCTTGCGCCTCCCTTACGGCCCCTTATGCCCCGCTGCCGATCCACCACGACGCCACACCCGCCCGTCGACCAAGGCAGCACGGCCCGACAGGGGATCCGCACCACCTACGGGAGCCGTGGTCCATTTCACCGTCCGATATTCGGACCTCTGGTTTCCGGCCACCGGAGTACGTCACTCAACTTGGCCGGATTCCATGGAGCACCCACCTTCCGTAACTACATCGTGATATCGGCGTGACCGGGCTGAGCCGTGAACCACGTGAGTGATCGGTGCTGCGGCGTGTGCTGCGGCGGGTCACCCCGTCGCCGTTCGGCGGGTGACCGCGAGCACCGCCATGTCGTCGTCGCGCGGCCCACCCGTCCACCGCGCCACGTCCGCCACCAGCGCCTCCCCCGGCCCCGCGAACGGACCCAGAGGGGCCAGCCCGAGCACCGGGTCGTAGAACTCCCCCGCCGAATTCCGGGCCTCGGTCACCCCGTCGGTCACCAGCAGCAGCGTGCACCCCGGCGGGAACGGCCGGGTCTCCGGTATCCCGAGCGGCACGCCGAGGTCCGGCGCGCGGTGCGACTCCTCCCGGAACGCGCCCAGCAGCACCAACACCGCCCCCACCGCTACAGCCCCTTGCCCCGCACGTCCGCGATCAGCACCCGCACGCCGTACGGGGTCGCCTGCAGCGCGTAGGCGTCCCCGCCGATCAGCGCCTCGTCCTGGGCCGCCCGGTAACAGGCCGCGACCTCCAGTTCCCCCACCCGCCGCGGCGGCTCCGGCAGCACCGCCCGCTGCGCCGCCTCCGCCACCGACCGCACCCGGGCCAGCCGCCTCCCGTGCCGCGTCACCACCCGGTTCACCCCGACCCCGAGCAGCGCCGCGAACAGCGTGTTGAACAGCTCCAGATAGCCGGCCCGGGTCCCGATCGACCCGTCCTGCAAGGACAGCAGCAGGATCCCGGTCACGTTCGCCACCCCGGCGGCCACCGTGTCCCGCAGCGTCAGCAGCGCACCCGCCAGTACGGCGGCCGCCGCCAGCATCGGATCGCCCCAGTAGGCGGTCGGTTCCAGCGAGTTCAACGCCAGCCCGCCGACGATCAGCAACCACGGCGCGACCCGCACGTACGGCGGCCACTGCGCGGACCTCGGGGTCATCGACGACCTGACTTCCGTCTCGCCATGCACTCGGAAGGGGTGCTTCCGATCGTAGGCACGGCGGGTGGCGGGCGCAGGTCAGGCGGCGGAGGGGACGACGGAACGCGCGACGGGCGGACCGGGGCCGCCCTCAAGGAGTGGCTGTTCAGCTACGTGCGGTAGTACCGCTCGCGCCCCGCACAGCCCCTACCCACCCCACCCGAACCCCCTACCCACCCCACCCGAACCCCCTACCCACCCCACCCGAACCGCTCCGCCCCCTCCCCCGCCAGCAGCCCGCGCGGCACCCGCCGCCCGTACGCCACCAGCAGCAGGTGCTCCGCCCGGCCCTCCACCACCGAGCGCCCCTCCCCGTACGACCACTCCACGTCCGTCGCCCGCAGTCGCACGCCCTCCAGCCGGGCGCCGAAGAAGCGTACGCTTCGCGCCGCGACCGCGCCCAGCAGCGCGACGGCGCGGGGCAGCGGGAGGCGCGCGGGCATCCCGAGGGCCACGGTGATGTCGAGGCCGTGGACCGCGTCATGGGCGAGGGCCGCGATCCGGCCGCCGACCGGGGGCCGCCAGGGGTGCCGCGCGTGGTCGGCCAGGGCGGCGGACAGCTCACCGTCGGTGAGGGCGGCAGCGTCCCGGCGGGCGACACGGTCCGACATCCGATGGATGTTCCCGCCGGAGCGGGCCAGCTCCCAGGCCGTCCGAGCCCTCGACTGCCGGAAGCCGGTGCTCATGTGGGCGGCCACCTCCCGCACCCGCCAGCCGTCGCACAGCGAGGGCGAGTTCCACTGCTCCGCTGTGAAGCCGGTGAACACCCCGGCGAGTTCCCGTCGCTCCGCCGCGATCTGCTCGCGGATCCATTCCACACCCTGGTCCTGCCGCACGCTCTCCATGCCCCTCAGCCTGCAGTGCCCGCCGTCCGCACGTCCAAGACCAGGCAGTTCTGCCACCTATGATCAACAGTTATGGAACTCCGGCAGCTCCAGTACTTCGTCACCGTCGCCCAGCACGGCAGCTTCACCCGGGCCGCCGAACTGCTGCACCTGAGCCAGCCCGGAGTGAGCGCCCAGATCCGGCGGCTGGAACGGGAGTTGGGGCACCCGCTGCTCGATCGCTCGGGCCGCACCGTCCGGCTGACCCGGGTCGGCGAGGCGGTGCTGCCGCACGCCCGGGCCGCCCTCGCCGCCGCGGCGGCCGCCCGGCAGACGGCGCAGGAGTTCGGCGGGCTGCGGCGCGGGCACGTGCGGCTCGGCATGGTCGCCGGGGCGGCGCTCACCCCGCCGTCCGCTCTGGGCACCTTTCCGGGGCTCGCCACCACGCTCGCCGCGTTCCGCCAGGAGCACCCCGGCATCGATTTCTCGCTCGCCGAGGACACCACCGCACGGATGCTGGCCGCTCTGCGTGAGGACGGGCTGGACCTCGCCGTGATCGGCCTGCCGACCGCCGAGCGCGGGCAGGAGGGAGACGACGGCTGGACGAGCCTCACCGGGCTCGACCTGCACACCGTGCTGGAGGTACCGCTGGTCGCGGTGTGCCCCGAGGACCATCCGCTCGCCTCCGCGCCGGACGTTCCCCTGCCCGTCTCCGCGCTCGCCGGGCACGCCCTGGTGAGCACACCGCGCGGCACCGGTCTGCGGACGGCCCTGGAACGCGCACTCGCCGAGGCGGGGGCGAGCCCGACCGTGACCGTCGAGGCCGCCGCCCCACCCCAGTTGGCCGAACTCGCCGCGCACCGGCTCGGCGTGGCAGTGCTGCCGGACCCGGGGCCCTCCCCCGACCTGCGGATCCGGCAGCTCACCGATCCCGTCCCACGCGTGCGGATCGCCCTGGCCTGGCCGACCGGGCGACGGCCGGCACCGCCGACCGCCGCCCTGCTTGACCACCTGCGCGTCGCGTACCCGGGACCTTGACGCACTCCTACCCGGCCGCCGCCGCGCCGTCGCCGATGTGCAGCACGGCGGCCGCCCCACGGAGGGTCGACCGGTCGAAGAAGTAACCCTGCTGCGGGGCCGTGTCGGTACGGGCGCGGGCTTCGCCGAGCGCCGAGGCCGCCACCAACTCCCATGCCCTGTCCGGCCTCTGCAGCAGGGCCTCGTACGTCCCGGGCGCCGGCTCGCCCAAGCCGAGCACCTCGCTGCGCCCGAGGCTCCCGGCGACGTAGACGTACCGCTCGCCCAGCAGCGGGCCGACGATGCGGCCCGCACCGTTCCAGCGGCAGTCCAGCTCTCCTCCCGCCCAGCTGCTCGGGGCTTGCTGGAGGTGCAGGTTGTGGGCGAACACCAGGGTCGGCCCGCGCTCGGCCTCGGCGGCGCGGATGTCGAGCAGGTTCTGCGCCATCAGCGCGTCCCGCAGCCCGAGCAGGCCGGCCACCCGGTCGCTCAGCCCGAGGCCCTGGATCGCGGCCTGCGCGTGGTAGCGCAGCAGTCCGATCCCGGCCTGCAGGTGCGTCCCGGCCCGGAGCCAGTCGGCGCGCGAGCCTGCCGCGATCAACTCGGGTGCTCGTACGTACAGTTGGATCAGCATGTCGTCGGCGACGCGGCGCAGCGTCCCGGCCTCGGGGGTGGCACCGGGCGAGCTCGCCCCGTCCAGCACCGCCTGCTCGCGGCTCCAGCGCTCGCCCTCGCCCGTCAACGCCGCGATGTCGAAATCGAGTTGGAGGTAGTCGCGGGCGTGTTCGAGATAGCCGCGGGGGCTGGGGGCCATGGTGTTCTCGGTCGGGATGTCGAAGCCGTGGCAGGCCAGCTGTTCCCCGGGTTCCCGGTCGCGGTTGAACTCTCGCATCCAGGCTACGAGTTGGCGGTTTCCTGACTGGGCGCCGAAGCCGTGCGTGAAGCCCTCGGCCAGCACCGCGTCGAGGGTGCCCGGGCCGCCCCGGACGTAGTCGTCCACGGCGAGCGCGGCCACCCGGTCGGTCTCCAGGGCGATCGACCGGTAGCCCCGCTCGACCAGTCGGGCGAAGAGTTGGTTGCGGACCCGCCCGAAGGCCGGCTCCTGGTGCGTCGGCTCGCCGAGCGCCAGGAGCTCGCAGGAGGGGGTGAGGAAGTCTCGGATGTCGTGACTCATGGAGCTCAAGCGTATCCTTGAAAGCTCGGTTGAGGCTTTCAGCGACAGCGCCCCTCAACCATGGAGAAAAGTTTCAAACGAGAGGCCAACGCCACCATGCGCCCCGCCGACCTCGCACGCGAGCACGGCCTCTCGACCCAGGCCGTCCGCAACTACGAGCGCGACGGCTTCCTCCCGCCCGCCGAGCGCACCCCCAGCGGCTACCGGATCTACACCGAACTGCACGCCGCCGCACTGCGTGCCTACCTCGCCCTGGTCGCCGCGTACGGGCACGCCACCGGCGGCCGGATCATGACCGCCGTCCACGCCGACCGCCTCGACGAGGCCCTGACCGCCATCGACCGGGGCCACACCCAACTCCTGCGCGACCGCGAGGCCCTCACCGCCGTCCGCCAAGCCGTCGACCACCTGACGGCGAAGCCCACGGTGCGACCCCCACGCGTCCCCGGCCCGCTCAGCATCGGCGACCTCGCCCACCGCCTCGCCCTCACCCCCGCCACCCTGCGCACCTGGGAGGCCGCCGGCATCCTCGCCCCATCCCGCGAGCGCACCACCGGCCACCGCCGATACGGCCCGGACGACGTCCGCGACGCCGAACTCGCCCATCTCCTCCGCCGCGGCGGCTACCCACTGCCCCACATCGCCACCGTGCTGGAACAGGTCCGCACGGCGGGCGGAACGGACTCCCTGGCCGAGGCCCTCGACGCCTGGCACCACCGCCTCACCACCCGCGGCCGGGCGATGCTCACCGCGGCCACCCGCCTCAACGGCTACCTCACCCTCGGGCCCGGCGGCCTCGCATAGCGCCGAGGAGGCCCCGCCCGACCAGGCGGCTTCACGCCGCCGCAACGGGGCGCTCTGCCTACCCAAGACCCACCTCGGCAATGTGTTCGCCGCCACCGCGATCAACATCGTCCGCCTCGACTCCTGGCTCAACGACACACCCCTCGGCCAGACCCGCATCTCACACCTCGCCGCACTCGACCTGGCAGCCTGACCATCCAGCCCGGTTTGCGGATTTCCCAACGGAGTCGGTCACGAGGGGGAGGAACTCACCGAGGAAGATCTCGTCCAGGAAGGTGACCTCGGCCTCGGGCAGCATTCCGGCGGTCTCGAACTCGACCCGCCCCGCCCGGAGTCGGCGCAGGTCGACGGGGCCGAACAGTTCGTTGGGCTCGGTGAAGCGGCCGAGCAGGTACTCGAAGTACCGGCCGCCGAGCTGCGCCGCGACCCGCCGCACAGCCTCCGACTTGGCCGTACCCGGGGCGGCGACCACCAGCAGGTGCTCACCGGCGACGGCGCACAGCGCCACCACCTCGGCCACGGTCTAGCGCCCGACCATGCCCCTTCCGGCAGCGGCCACGGCGGCGGCTATCCGCTCGGCGTCGGAGGGCGAGGCGGCGGGGCCGGGTGTCGGGGCGGTGGTGATGGTCTCGGTCACGAGCACCGGAGTCTACGGCGGCCCGGGCGACGCCAACCAGCGGGTTTCCGCTGGTTGGCCTCCAGGGCCTCGCCGCGTCGGCCAAAGCGGTGCAGGGCGACCACGTACCGGCCGCGCTGGCTCTCATGGGTGCGGTAGCGGTCGGCCAGGAATCACTCTCCGTCAGTTCTGTTTCACGGCAGCCGTTCCCACCCGGCCGAGCGAGCGGTCGGGGAGGATGACGACGAAGAGCAGTCCCGCACCGCCGAACATGAACAGCGCGAGGTGGTGCAGCCCGCCCGTGGTGGCGCCGTCCGGGAAGAAGGCGGCGTTCGCCGCCGAGGCCGCCATCGCGCCGAGGTACATGAAGGTGCGCAGCAGCCCGGCCGCGGAGGCGATGGCAGCCGGGTCGGCCTGGTGGTACAGGGCGCTCTGGTTGCCGAGTCCGATCAGCCCCTGCGGGATGCCGGCCAGCACGCCGACGGCAATCAGCAGTGCGACTCCACTGGTCGAACCCAGCAGCAACAGAGCGGCGCAGGCGGCCATTTGGAAGACCGATCCGACCACCAGCTTGCCACGCACGGCCGCACTGCGGCCGGTGACGGCGGCGGACGCGAGGCCGGTGAGCGAGAGCGGCAGCAGGACCAGCCCGGCGGAGGCCGCACTCAGGCCACGCCCCTCCTCCAGCCACTGGGTGTAGCCGTAGAGGAAGGCGTAGGTGCCGGTGTTGCCGAGGACCTGGCGCAGATAGGTGGCGATCAGCGGACGGTTGCGGGCGAGCGCCCGCAGGTCGATGAAGGGGTTGCGGGTCCGCGTCTCGCGCACCGCGAAGCCGACGGCGGCCAGGGCGGTGAGCACCGGCAGGTACCAGAGCGCGGTGCTGGGCCTCATCACGAACAGCATCAGTGCCAGCAGGAGGATCGCGAACAGTGCGATCCCGGCGTGGTCGAGCCGGTCCTCCCGGATACGGCGCGGCGCCGTGGTGGGCAGGCGGGCGACGCCGAGCGCCAGACAGGTCAGCGACAGCGGGACGTTGACCGCGAAGACCGTCCGCCAACCGCCGAGTCCGATCAGCAGACCCCCGAGGGTGGGTCCGATCACCGCGACGGTCTGGCCGGCGACGGCGAGCACGGTCAGCACACTGGTGGGGCTGCTCTGCCCGGTCCGCTCGGCCTCGCTGCGGGTGAGGTGTATCGCGGCGGGGTAGGCGGCGGAGGTGCCGAGGCCGAGCAGCACCCGGGCGGCGACCAACACCCCGAGCGAGGGCGCCAGCGCACCGAGTACTCCGGCCAGACCGACCAGGGCCGTTCCGGCCAGGTAGAGCCGGCGCGGCCCGTAGTCGTCCACCAGCCGCCCGATCACCGGTTGGCCGACGGCGGTGGTGAGGTAGAGCGCGGTGACCAGCCAGGCGGTCTCGGCGGGCGGCGCACCGAAGGCGGCGCCGACCGGGACCAGGGCCACCGCGATCATCGAGGAGTTGATCGGGTTGAGCACCGAACCGAGCACCATCGGCGCGAGCAGCCGACGGTTGAACTCGCCGCGCGGGGTGGGCCGTTCATCGTGACGCTCGGGCTGCTGACCACCCGGCGACTTGCGGCGGCCCCGGAGCCGGGCCAGCAGGGTCGATGGGCCGGTCACCGCCGGTTCAACCGATCGATCAGCGGCAGCGCCTCCAGCACGGCGGCCCGCTCGGCCTCGGTGAACTCCTCCTGGAGGGCCCGGGCCAGCCACTCCTCACGCGCCCGACGGCTGTCCGCGATCCACGCCAGGCCTGCCTCGGTCAGACTGACCAGCTGGCGGCGCCCGTCCTCTGGGTCGGGCCGCCGCCCGACCAGCCCGTGCTCCTCCAGTGCGGCCAGGGTGGCGGCCATGGACTGCGGACGGACCCGCTCGGCGGCGGCCAGCGCGCTGGGCGAGGCCGGGCCCTCGCCGATCAGCCTGCTGAGCACGGCGGTCTGGGAGGGGGTGAGATCGCTGACTCCCTGGATCTTCGCCAGGAGGGTACGGCGCAGCCGGCTGAAGACGGCACGCAGCTCCCGGGCGGCCACGGCCGCCGAGTCCGCAGGGTCGGCGGAGCCGGTGGGGTGTGCGGAGTCGGCGGGGGCTTCGAGGGTGGCTTGGGAGGTTCGCTTCTCGGTCACGACTCCACGGTAATTTCATCAGTCTGGGCTGTCCAGTCTCGCTGTACATTTTCCGCCGACGCCGGACTCCCGCACCCGGCAGCCCTGGCGCACCCCGATAATGACGTCATGATCGACAAGCAGCTCCGCGTCGTGCTAGCCGAGGACTCAGTGATCCTCCGGGACGGCATGGTCGAGCTCCTGACCGCCCGCGGCTGCGCGGTGGTCGCGACCGCCGGTACAACCCCCGAGCTGGTCGCCGCCGTAGCCGAGCTCCGGCCCGACGTGGCCGTGGTGGACATCCGGATGCCTCCCACCCACACCGACGAGGGCATCCGGGCGGCGATCGAGATCCGGGCCGCCTCGCCCGAGGTCGGGATCCTGGTCTTCTCCCAGCACGTGGAGACCGCCTGGGCGGCCCGGCTGCTCGCCGGTGGCGCCGCCGGCATCGGCTACCTGCTCAAGGAACGGGTGGCCCGCACCTCCGAGTTCGTGGACGCCCTGCACCGGGTCGCCGAGGGCGGCACGGCGCTCGACCCGGAGATCGTCAACGGGCTGATGCACGGCGGACGGCGCAGCCGGGTGGACTCGCTCACCGCACGCGAGCGGGAGGTACTGGAGCTGATGGCCCAGGGCCGTTCCAACCGCTCGATCGCCGGGCTGCTCACCGTGTCGGAGCGGGCGGTGGAGAAGCACGTGGCCGCCGTGTTCACCAAGTTCGCCCTGCCCGCGACGGACGCCGACAACCGACGGGTCAAGGCGGTCCTCGCCTACCTCGCGGAGACCGGCGCCTGACCGGCCTCCCGGCGCAGGTGCGGGTCCGGGTCCCGGCGCAGGTGCGGGTGAGAGTGAGGGTGCGGGCGGATCCGGGTCCCGGTCAAGGTCCGAATCCAAGTCCAGGTGCGTCACAACCTGCTGGGCAGCTCGGCGGTGACGGTCGTCGGCCCGCCGGGCGGGCTGTCCACCCGCAGCGCCCCGTCCACCGCCGCGAGCCGTTCGGCCAGCCCCGCCAGACCGGTGCCCGCGCCGATCGCCGCACCGCCGCGACCGTCGTCACGGACCGTCAGCCGTACCTGCCCTTCGACCACGCTCGCGGTTAGCTCGGCCGTGTCCGCGCCGCTGTGCTTGGCGACGTTGGTGAGCAGCTCCGCCGCGCAGAAGTAGACGGCGCGCTCGATCACCTCCTCCGGCCGCTCCCGCAGGTCCAGCCGGACCGTGACCGGGACCGGCGAGGTGGCGGTGAGTCCGGGCAGCGCCTCGGCCAACCCGCCGTCCAGCGCCACCGGGTGGATGCCCCGGGTCAGACGGCGCAGCCCGGCGATGGTGTCGTCGGTCTGGCCGCGGGCCCGGTCGACCAGGGTGCGCAGCCGTCCCGCCCCGGCGCCGGGGCCCGGGTCGGCCGGGGCCAGGTCGGCGAGGGCATCGTCGGCCAGCGAGAGGGTGATGGCGAGCGCGACCAGTTGCGCCTGGGCGCCGTCGTGCAGGTCGCGTTCCAATCGCCGCAGCCGGTCGGTGCTCTCGGCGAGCAGCGTGGCCCGCGCACTCTCCAGCTCGCGCACCCGCTGCTGCGAGCGCGCCGGCCCGAGCAACACCCGGGCGAGTACGCGGTTGGCACGGCTCAGGGCCCGCAGCGCGGCCGGTACGGCGGCGAGAACCGCGAGGCCGGCCGGCAGCCCCAGCACGTCCAGCCAGCCCGCCGGCCGGGGCCCCGGCTCCAACAGCCTTACCCACAGCGGGAAGGCCGCCAGCCAGACGCAGCTCAGTGGCAACCCGACCACGACCAGGAAGCCGAGCGTCCCGAGGGGCAGCCGTAGGAAGAGGTAGAGCAGCGCCCGCCAGGCCACCGGGTCGGTCAGCACCACCCGCCCCCGGGCGAACGCCCCGGAGGGCCGTTCCCGCGGCGGCGGCGCGGCCACCTGCTCGCCCAGCAGCCGCCCGACCAGCCGCCGGTGCAGCCCACCGATCCCCCGTGCGCCGACCAGGGCGGCCACCAGGAACGGCAGCCCCAGGACGGTGAGCGAGAGCAGCACCCCCGTGTAGAGCACGGCCACGGCGTAGACCCCGCCCAGCACCCCGAGCGGCAGCCCCAGGACGGCGAACGCCACGTCACCGCCCCGCACCGTCAGAACCCGCCGCCACCCAGCCACCACGCGCCTCACCGTTCACTGATCAACCGGCCCCCAGCATCCCCCAGGCGCCGGCCCGACCGCCGCACACCCACCCGGGCAACCGCCAGGACACACGCCCCTCAGCGCCCACAACGACCGCCAGCCACCCGGACCATCGCCCGTCCCTCCTCCCGCTCCCCGAGCCACCGCCAACACGCGCGGCTGACCACCCGCCGCCCGACACCTCACCCCCGCTCCCCGCCCACCTCCTCCACCGCACGCCCGCCGACCGCCCACAGCCCCGTGCCCACGATCCCCGGCACCGTGAGCACCGCCGCGCCGGCCACCACCCAGGCACAGGCCGTGCCCGGCACCACCGGAACCATCGAGCCAGTGACCGCCCGGCTGAAAGCCCCCGTCGCCGCGGCCGCCACCGCTGCGCCGAGCAGCACACCCACCGCGGTCGTCAGGACGGCCTCGACGGAGAGCATCCGCATCAGCTGCCTGCGCGTGGCTCCTACCAGCCGCAGCAGCGCGAACTCACGGCGCCGGTCGGCAGTCAGCGCGACCAGGGTGTTGACCGTGGAGACAGCCGCGAAGCAGACCAGCAGCCCGAGTTCCGCCTGCCGCAGCCAGACATCGCTCGCTTTGGTGACGCTGGTCGTCGCACCGGTCGCCCAGGCCGCGTGCTCGACGGTGCTGGTCATGACCAGCACCGTCACCGAGAGTCCGACCAGCAGCGCGACCGGAACCACCGCCGAGGAGAGCCGGGCCGCGTACCCCCGCAGGTTGGCGTCCGCCAGCCAGCCCGCCCGAGGCGCCAGTGCCCGGATCGGGACGCCGAGCACCGCTGCCAGCACCCGCGCCGCCAGTGGCCCCAGCAGCCCGACCGCCGCCAGCAGCACCAGCGAACCGAGCAGCGCCGCCTGCCCCGCCTTGTCCAACTCCCTGGTCGGCCTGCCGGCGGCCAGCCGCAGTAGCAGGACACCGCCCGTCAACACCGCCACCCCCGCCAGCAACCGCAGCACGCCCGTCCGCCGCTGTCCGGCCGCGCTGTCGGTCAGCGCGGCGGCCGGGGCAGGCCGGATGACCCGCCGGGCCGCGACGGCGGTGGCCGCCAGGCCGACCAGTAGCGCCACCGCGAGCGCGATCAGCATCGGCACGGGCGTCCCGGGTATCCGCAGGCCGGGCGCGGCCATGCCACGCCGCTGGAGCGCGGTGAGGAAGGCGCGGGCCCCGAGCAAGCCCACCACGCAGCCGGGGACGACGGCCAGCAGGACCGTTGCCGCGACCTGGGCGCGGACCAGCCGCCGTATCTGCCGGGGTGTCGCCGCGACCGTCCGCAGCAGCGCGAGGTCACGGTGCTGCTGCCGGAGGGTGAAGCCGAGCGCGTTGACCACGACGAACAGCGCGACCAGGACGGCGATCTCGCCGAACGCCCCGGCGATCGCCACCAGGCCGGGCCCGGCCACCGCGGCCCGGGTCACGGCCGCCGGGGCCGTGAGCTGCGCCGCGGCCAGTGAGCCGAACAGCGTCACCGCCCCGACCGCCAGGAACAGCGCCGCCGCCAGCCCGGCGAAGGCCGTTGGTCGACGCCGGATCTGACTGACCGCTAGGATCAGCACGGAATCACTCATCGCCCTCACCCACCCAACCGGCTCAGCCGCTCGCCGACCTGCGCCGCTGTGGGCCGGATCAGCTCGTCCACCAGCACCCCGTCCGCGAGCAGCAGCACCCGGTCCGCGTACCCGGCGGCCACCGGATCGTGCGTGACCATCACGCACGTCTGCCCGTCCACGTCCACCCCCGCGCGCAGCAGGTCGAGGATGTCGTGGCCGGTCGCCCGGTCCAGCGCGCCGGTGGGCTCGTCGGCGAACAGCACCTCCGGCCGGGCGACCAGCGTGCGGGCGATCGCCACCCGCTGCTGCTGGCCGCCCGACAGCTCGCCTGGTCGGTGGCGCTCTCGCCCGGTCAGGCCGACCCGGGCGAGCGCCTCCCGAACCCGGGCGCGCTCCGGTGGACGGCCGGCCAACCGGCCTGGCAGCTCGACGTTCTGTGCGACGGTCATCGCGGGCATCAGGTTGAAGGACTGGAAGACGAACCCGACCCTGGTCCGCCGAAGTTCCGCCAGCCGCCGTTCGGGCAGCCGGGACACCTCCGTGCCGCCCCAGCGGACGGCGCCCCGGGTGGGGCGGTCCATCCCGGCCAGGCAGTGCAGCAGGGTGGTCTTGCCCGAGCCCGAGGGCCCCATCACCGCCGTGAACGTCCCCGGCGCGAAGGCCACGGAGACCCCGCGCAGCGCCCGGACGGCGGCCCCGCCGCGCCCGTACTCGCGGTACAGCCCCTCACCGGTGAGCGCCGCGTCCGTCACCGTGTCCTGCGCCGCCGCTGCGGCGGCTGTCGTCATCCCGTTCATGCCCTCAATCCTGGGCATCCGGGACCGGGAGATCGATTGTGCCAGCACCCCGATTCGGGGTTCGGAAAACCGAACCCCGCAGGTGGAACTAGGTCCCCTCGGGCCGGTTCCGCAGCTGCCAGCGCCAGATCGCCTCCGCCCGATCGTCGTACTCGTACTCGGGCCCGGTCAGCTCGCCGACCCACTCGGACGCCAGGGCCGTCCGCAGGTCGTCCCGGAGCGAGAGCCCGTACGCGCCCTCCAGCCGCACCCGCAACTCGTCCTCGTCCAGCAGCGCCGCGAGGGCGTCGGCGACCTCCGCCGTCCGGTCCCCGGAGGCCGCCGGGACGTGCCCGGCCGCCACGCGTACGCCAGCCTCCTCGTCCCGGACGAGCGTGAGCCGGGCTGCCCTGGTCTCCCCCGTCAACCGCCGTCGCCGAGGGACAAGGGCCGCGCTGCAACGGACCGACGGCACCGGATCCCGCGCCAGCCGCAGCAGACGGACGACGACCTCCGCCAACAGCGGGGTGCCGTACGTCCGCAGGCAGTCGGAGGCCCGCCGGCGCGCCCGCGGATCCGGGTGGTCGACGTGACGCAGCCCGGCGCCCTCGACGCCCGACGGCCAACGTATCGACAGCGGCCCGGGCCCGCACCGCCGCAACCAACCGATCATCTACGGTCATCAGTCCCCCAGGCCGACCCTAGCGCGCTCCGCCCACCCCGGGCCCGCACTTTTCCGGCCGCGAAAAACGGGCTCCCCCGACCCGCCCGAGGAGGGATCATGATCAGGTGACCATCGACCTGCTGCCCGGCCACGGCGTTCGTCTGCCCGCCCCGCTGCCCGAACTGCGCTTCGGCCTCACCGAGGCGGCAGTGCGCGCGCTGCTGGCCCCGCACGGCGAGCTACTGCCGGACGGGGTGCGTCCGACCTTCGTCTGCCGCTCCCGCTGGGCGCTGGGCTTCGAGCTGCCCGGAGTGGCGGTCACACTCTCCTCGGGCGACGGTGACGGCCTGCAGGGCGTCATGGTGGGCCGGAACCCGAACGACGACCGGCCCGCCTGCCCGGTCGGGTACCACGGGATCGACCTGTTCGGCTGGCCCGCCCACGAGTTGGTGGAGGCGCTGCGTGCCGAGGGCCTGCCTGTGCCGGACCCGAGCAGCGGCAGCCTGCGGTACGACACACTGCGCCTCTCCCGGAACGTCCGATGCCGTCCGCCCCTGGTCCCCGGCCGGAAGCCGCGCCACGAGCCGCCGTTCCACTTCGACCACGTCTCCCTCCACAGCACCGCCCCCCGAGGCCACCGCGTAACCACGTACCCGACCGGCACCGCCACCGGTCCGCACGACGCCGCCTTCCTCCCCCGCCTGGAACTCTCCCCGCGCCGGTCCGGGCAGCCGATCACCGCCCCGGTCCCCAAGCTCGGCGGCCAGCCCTGCTGGCTGGCCGAACCCGCCTGGCCGCTCTCCCCCACCACCGGTGAACCGCTGGTGTTCATCGGCCAGTTCCCCGTCCCGGGCGAGGAATCGCGGCTCGCCTACCTCTTCCTCGCCGCGGACGACGCCCGCATGGGCGGCCGCGATCCGGAGGCGGGCGACGGCCTGCTGCTCATCCAGCCGGGCGGGCGGATCCCGCCCTTCGCTGTCATCGGACCGCCCGGCACCCGGGGCCGTACGCTCTGGCGGCGCGAGCCCGACGGCGAGCGGACACCGGTCGAGTTCCACCTCGACCTGGTGCCACTGTCGGCCGACCTGAACCGGTCGATGGATGGACGAGCCGCCTTCCAGCGGTACTGGCGCGGCGAGGGCCCCGAGGTCCCGTTCCCGGACGGCCCGCACGTCCACGACCACCTCGGTGGTATCCCCTCCTTCCCGAGCGGCCGGGCCGAGGTCGGCCCGGACTGGCGGTACCTCTTCTCCCTCTCGAACGCCTGCGAGGAGGACGATCCGTTCTTCCTCGACTTCGACTACGGCGACGGCTTCGGCTTCCTCAGCCCGGACGGCCTGGAGGGTCGCTTCTTCTGGGACGTCGGGGTGTAGCCGCACCCGATCCCCCTGTTGTCCAAGGCATCCAAAGCCATCCAAAGGAGTCACCATGTCCACCACCGCCCCCCTCAACGTTGCCGTACTCGGCCCCGGCGGCGTCGGCGGCCTGATCGGCGGGCTGCTGGCCCGCGACGGCCACCGGGTCGTCTGCCTGGCCAGCGAGGAGACCGCCGCCGTCCTCAACCGGGACGGCCTGCAGGTCAACAGCGCCCAGTTCGGCGAGTTCACCGCCCGGGTCGACGCCGCCACCGAGCTGCGCGAACCGGTCGACGCCGTCTTCGTGACCGTCAAGGCGACGGCGCTGACCGCCGCGCTCGACCGGATCCCGCCGCAGGTCCTCGGCGGGGCGATCGTCGTCCCGCTGCTCAACGGCCTCGACCACATGGCGCTGCTGCGCGAGCGCTACCCCGCCGCCCGGGTCACGGCCGGGACGATCCGGGTCGAGGCCACCCGTACCGCGCCCGGCCGGATCGAGCACACCAGCCCGTTCGCCACCATCGAACTTGCCGCCCCGGTCGAGGAGTTCGCCGAGCGGCTACGGCACACCGGCCTGGACGTCACCCTGCGCGAGAACGAGACGGCGATGCTCTGGAGCAAGCTGTCCTTCCTCGCCCCGTTCGCCCTGCTGACCACCCGGCACGCCGACGGGATCGGTGTCGTCCGCAGCGAGCACCGGGCCGAACTCCTCGCCGTGCTGGACGAGATCACCGCCGTCACCAAGGCGGTGGGCGCCCCGGCAGACCCGCAGACCCTGCTGGCCGCGTTCGACCGCATCCCCGGGACGATGAAGTCCTCGATGCAGCGCGACGTGGAGGCCGGTCGCTCAACCGAGCTCGACGCGATCGGCGGCGCCGTGCTGCGGGCCGCCGAGGCGCACGGCGTCGACACCCCGACCATCGCCCGGCTGGTGCGCGAGCTGGCCTGACGAACCCTTCCGGCAGACCCGCCGATTCCGGTTGCGGGGCGGCTGACTCCACGAGTAGAACTCCTGAGGTGATGTCAGCCGACCACCGCAGCGCTCCCGTGTGGAGCCACATCGATGACTTCCTGCGCGCCCACGGGGCCGACCGGATCCCGCATCCGGGCGGCACCCTCCTGGAACACCTGGCCCGGGTGGCGGCACTGTTGGCGGAGTGGGACACCGACTCCACCGTCCAGGCCGCCGGGCTCTGCCACGCCGCGTACGGGACCGACGGGTTCGACGGCGCCCTGCTCGGGCTGGACGAGCGGGACACCCTGGTCGAGCTCGTCGGCCACCGCGCCGAGGCGCTGGTCTACCTGTACGCCAGCTGCGGCCGGGCCGCCGTCTACCCACGCCTGGGCCTGGACGAACAACCGCTGTTCCACGACCGGTTCACCGGGGACGACCACACGCCGCCGGAGGAGGACCTGCGTGAAGTTCCACCCTGCGGTTGGACACTCTCCGTCTACGCCGCGAGGCTGTGACCTTGCTGGTGCCGCCGGCGGATCCTGCCCGATACCCGGCGCTTGACAGCACCCCAGGGGCGGAATGAATATTCATTCCGTGACTCCGTCCAACAAACCCGACCTTGCCCAACGGCTGCTCGACGCTGCCATCGCACTGTTCGCCGAGCGCACCTACGAGGGCACCCAGATGCCCGCCGTTGCGCAGCGCGCCGGGGTGGGGGTGGGCAGCATCTACCGCTACTTCCCGAGCAAGGAGGCGCTGGGCAACGCCGCCTTCCAGCACGCCAAGCAGGCGCTGTTGGACCGGCTGGCCGAGACGTTCGCCGAGGACGGCCCGGCGGTGGACACCCGGGAGGAGTTCGGCCAGTTCTGGCGCGGCTTCACGCGGTACGCGAGCGACCACCTGGATGCGTTCGTCTTCCTGGAGCACCAGCAGCACGACACCTTCCTGGCTCCCGAGAGCCAGGCCCTGGCCGCGCAGATCGACGCGCTGGCCCAGGACTTCATCGAACGCGGGCAGCGGGCCGGCGAGATCCGCGCCGGAGACCCGGAACAGCTGGTCGCGATGGCCATGGGGGCGTTCGCCGGACTGCTGAAGCAGCAGCGCCCCGCAGGTCTCGCCCAGCTCTCCCCCGAGGCCCTCGCCCAGGCGGAAGAAGCCGTCTGGGACCTCCTGCACCGAAAGGCCGGCTGATGACCACCGCCAAGACCGTCCTGATCACCGGCTGTTCCTCGGGCATGGGTCGGCGTACCGCGCTCGCCCTGCACCGGCTGGGCCACCGCGTCTACGCCACGGCCCGTCGACCGGAAACGCTTGCCGAGCTGGCCGGTGAAGGCTTGATTACCCTGGCGCTGGACGTCACCGACGAGGCGTCCATGGCCGCCGCCGTGGCCCGGGTCAAGGAGGAGCACGGTAGCGTCGACATACTGATCAACAATGCCGCGTACGGCCTGCACGTGCCGGTGGAGTCCGCCACGCCCGGCGAGGTGCGGGCACAGTTCGACACCAACGTCTTCGGGCTGGTCCGGATGACCCAGCTGGTGCTCCCCGGGATGCGGCGTGCCGGGCACGGACGGATCGTCAACCTGTCCTCCATGGGCGGGCGTTTCTCCCCGCCCGGTGGTGCGTTCTACCACGCGAGCAAGCACGCCGTGGAGGCGATCAGCGACTCGCTGCGGCTGGAGGTCGCGCCATTCGGCATCAAGGTCGTGGTGGTCCAACCCGGGCCCACGATCACCGAGTTCGCCGACACCGCGGTCGGCACGATGCGGACCGAGGCCGACCCCGCCGACCCGTACGGGCGGTTCCGCGCCGAGCTCGCCGACATGTACGCCAACAAGGCCTTCCGCCGCCGCAACGGCGCGGTACCGGCCGAGGCGGCGACCAGGGTGATCGTCCGCGCGGCGACCACCCGCAGGCCGCGGGCGCGGTACGCGATCGGGGCGATGGCACGCGGAACGATGCTGGCCAAGCGGCTGCTGCCGGACGCCGCCTTCGACACGATGATGCGGATGAACTTCCCACTGCCGAGCGCGTGAACCCGCCGCGCCCGCGGACGGGTCCGCTCCCTGTCCAGGGCCCGGAGGAGATCAGGCCCGATGAGACCGTGACCGACTGACGCCCCCTTCTGCCGTCTCCCCTTGGGCGGGTCCGGGTCTGCCCAGCAAACGGCTAGTACGAAAGTCCCCCGTCCTCGGGCTGTTGCCCCAGGTCAGGCCGCTCCGGCGGGTTGTCGGGTGACCTGGTAGCCGAGGCGGACCAGTTGGCTGACGAGCCGTCGGGCCTGCCGGGCCTCGCCGGTGCGTTCGAGGAAGCAGTCCCCGCCGAGATCGTGATACTCGATGTCGTTGGTGAACGTGTGCCACACGGCGACGAGGATCGAGTGCTCGAGTGCGACCAGGGCTCTCTTCTTGCCGCGGCGGGAGGCGATACGCCGGCAGCGGGCACTGAGGTAGGTCCCTTTGGAGCGGGCCGCTGAGGTGGCGGCCTGTCCGAGGACCCCCTTGAGCCAGGGGTCGCCGCGGCGGGTCCTGCCAGTGCTGCGCTTGCCGGCGGACTCGTGGCTGCCCGGACAGACCCCGGCCCAGGAGGCCAGGTCAGCGGCCGAGGGGAACCTGGTGATGTCCGCGCCGATCTCCGCCAGAACCACCTCGGCCGCACGGGTGCCGGCGCAACGCCTGCCACAGCAGCCGGAACGCCTCCCGGCACGTCACAACGTCCGCGACGACCAGGTCGAACCACTCCCCCACGAAACGGATCTCGATGGTGCCGCCGTCGGGCACGGCGACCGGAGCGTAGCGGCCCACCGGCTGGCGCTGGTGCACGAAAAGCCCGGCCAGCCTGTCCCGGCCGGAGCCGGTGGCGATGGCCCACCGCTCCGACGCCGTGTTCAGCCACGCCGCGACCGCGTCCTTGAGCGTGCTGTACCGCTCGGCGCCGTCGTGCCACGGGGCGCCGGCGGTGATGTAGACCCGCTCGGTGCCCGGCGCCGTCGCCGGGACGGCATCCAGGATCTCGCCCGGGGTGCGGGAACCGAGGTCGGCCCGGACCACCTGGTCGCGCGCAACCAGAACACCGGCCGCCGCGTCGAGGAATGTGGAGCGGGCCTGCTGGACGAAGTTCGGGCGCTTGGAGGCCAGGGGTGCCCACCGCCTCAAACGGGGCGCCCGCCGGGCCCTCGGGAACGGTGGGCAGCTCACACGGCCAGGCTTCGGCCATCGGACGCGGCGCGGCAGCGACCGGAGCGACCGTGGCAGCAGGCTCGGTGACCGGCGCGGCCTCCGGTGCCGGTGGCTTCTCCGCCGCCTTCTTGGCTTCCTTCTTCTGCCGCTCTTCCTGGCTCTTGTGGCAGGGGTAGCAGCGTCTGCCGGGGCGGCGGGTCCACGAGCGGCCGGTCTCGTAGACGTGGCTGGACTCCTCTTTGGGCACGTCGCCGCAGTCGGTGCAGGCCGGGCTCTGGAGGAAGGCGCGGTGCCGGCGGTCCACCTCGGCCCGGCGACCAGGAGAAGGCCGACCCCGAGGGCGAGGGCGCGGCTCCGCACTGCTGAGCACCGCCCTCGCCCGGTTGGCTGTCTTGTCAGTCGATCAGGACGCCGGGGTTGAGGATGTGGCGGGGGTCGAGGGCGTGCTTGGCGGCGCGCAGGGCCAGGGCGAAGGGCTCGGGGCGTTGGCGGTCGTAGGCGGGGCGGTGGTCGCGGCCGACGGCATGGTGGTGGGTGATGGTGGCGTGGTGGCGGTGCAGCACGTCGTTGGCGGCGGCTTTGATGTCGTCCCAGATCGCGACCTCGTCGCCGGGGCGCCCGGCCACGGCGACGGTGAAGTAGGGGGCGGCGCCGTCGGGGTAGACGTGGGTGAGACGGCAGTTGACGGTGGCGGGGTGGCCGGTGGCCTTCAGAGCGGCGGCGGCGACTTCGGTGCGGACGGCGTCGATCAGGGCGGGGATCATGTCCCAGGTGGCGGCGGTCTCGAAGGTCTCGACGACGGCGCCCATCCGGGCCAGTCCGTCGCGCAGGTAGGGCATCCGCAGGAACGCCGAGCGCCAGGCGCTGACGGCCGAGTCGGCGGGGGCGTCGCGGTCCGCCGCAGGCGGTTCGGCGTGGCCGCCGTACGCGCGGGCGAGGTCCAGGGCTGCGGCGAGGCGGTCACCGACCGGGGCGGTGGCCGATTCGAAGCCGAGCACCAGGACGCTGGAGCCGTCGGGCGAGGCGCTGGCCAGCAGTGCCTCGCCGGGGTCGAGTAGGCGGCAGTTGGCCGGGGCGAGGTCGGACTGGGCGATGGCGCGCACAGCGTCCAGTGCGCGCCGGAAGTCGGCGAAGGCCACCGACACGGAGGCGCGGTGGCCGGGGCGCTCCTGCAGGCGCACCCAGGCCTCGGTGATGACGCCGAGTGAGCCCTCGGAGCCGAGGAAGAGCCGGTCGGGCGAGGGCCCGGCGCCGGAGGCGGGCAGCCGCCAGGACGTGCCCGCCCCGGCGGGGGTGATCACGCGCAGGGACTGGACGAAGTCGTCGATGTGGGTGCGGCCGGTGGCGTAGTGGCCGCCGGCGCGGGTGGCGAGCCAGCCACCGAGGGTGGAGAACTCGAAGCTCTGCGGGAAGTGGCGCAGCGTCAGGCCGTGGGGCCGCAACTGGGCCTCCAGCACAGGGCCGAGGGCCCCGGCCTGGATCAGGGCCGAGCGGCCGGTGGTGTCGATCTCCAGTACTCGGTCCATCGAGGTCAGGTCGAGCGAGAGCACGGCGCGGTGGGCGTCGCCGCGGTACTCCACGCCGCCGACCACCGAGGAGCCGCCGCCGAAGGGGATGACGGCCACGTCGTGCTCGCCGGCCCAGTCCAGCAGGTCGGCCACGTCCTGGTCCCCGGTCGGGTGGGCGACGAGGTCGGGGATCCGGCCGGGCCGGCCGCGCAGGGCGCGGATCACGTCGCGGTAGGCCTTGCCCATGGCGTGGGCGGCCCGGGCCTGCGGGTCGGTGGTGACCAGGTGCGCCAGGGCGGGCGGGGGAGTGGCGGCGGGGCGGCAGATCGGCAGGTCGGCGACGCGGGGCACCGGCAGCGGGCGGGCCAGGGTGCCCGGCAACAGGGCGCCCAGCGCGGCGCATTCGGCGTCGTCGGGGTGGACGTCGGCGTAGCCCCAGCCCCACCAGGAGCGGGTACGGGGGACGGACATGGCGGCAGGCATGGGGGTGCTCCCGGATGGGATCGAATTAACTTACCCAACGGTAAATTACCTTAGGGTAAGATATGGCTCCATGACAATGCTCTCCTCCCGAGCCGGCACCAAGGGCGTGCCGAGGGCCGACCGCGAACGACAGGTCCTGGCCGCGGCCACCGAGGAGTTCGGCCGCCGCGGCTTCGAGGCCACCACCGTGGCCGCCATCGCCACCCGCGTCGGCGTCACCAAACCGCTGCTGCACCAGTACTTCGGCAGCAAGCAGGACCTCTACCTCGCCTGTCTCAACCCGGTCGGCGACCGGCTGCTGGACGCCATCCGCAGCGCCATGGCCGAACACGGCACCGGCGCACCGCCCACGCCCCTGCGCGTGCTGCACGCCCTCTTCGACGCCCTCGACGGCCAGCGCGAGGCCTGGTTCGTCCTCTACGACCCCTCGCTGCCGCCCGGCAGCGACGCCGCCCACCGCGCCGCGTACTACCGCGACGCCATCGACGACCTCGCCGCCACCGGCACCGCCGAACTCCTCCACGCAGCCGGATCCGGCGACCCCCTCGACGCCGACGCCCTCAAGTACGCATGGCGCGGCCTGTGCACCGCCCTCATCCGCTGGTGGATCAACCACCCCGGCCAGACACCCGAAGCCATGACCCGGCGCTGTGCTCGGCTCGCCGCGGCCAGCCACGCCATCCTCGCCGCCGACAACGACCACACGTGATCTGGACCGGCACTTCCTGGTCGTGAGGCAACTACGCGGAGCCCCGGTCAGCTCTCGACGGTCTCGTCCTACTCCTCGTCTGCCCCGGCCGCGGCGCGCAGGGGCCGAAGCACCCCGTCGGCCGGGGTGGAGCCGCGGAAGCCGTAGCGGCCCAAGGCCTTCAGGTTGGCGTGCTGGAGCGGGGAGAGCCGGGCCACTTCCTCGTCCAGGACGTCGCGCTCGCGCTGCTCGGCGGGCAGGGCCCGCAGGGTGGCCACGGCGGCGTCCAGGTAGCAGGTGGTCCACAGCACCGTGGCCTTCAGCACCAGGCCGAGCGCGCCGAGCTGGTCCTCCTACCCCGTCCGGCCGGTGGACACCGGTCAGCCGATCTTGTTGGCGTCATGGTGGGCGTGCGCCTCCTGTGCCGTGGCATGGGTGAAGGGGTCGAGGACGGTGACGGCGAAGCGCCGCAGACGCAGGTAGCGTTCGCCGGTTTCGGCGAGGTTCCAGTGGTGGCGGGTGCGTGCGATCACGGGCTGGCCCGCGCGGGTGATGCCTTCCCAGGCGAAGTCGACCGAGAGGTCGAGAGTGTTGTCCCCTGCGAGGGTGCTGGTGAGGTCGGCGAGGTGGTGGGTGCTGATGGCGACCAGGCCGGCGTTTTCTGCGTACCAGGCGGCGACCTGGTCGAAGGTGTGCAGGACGCGACCGTCGGAGAGGGTCATGGTGAGGTCGGTGTGCAGGAGTTCACGCAGAGGCTCGGCGTCGGGGGCGGGCAGCTCCAGGAGCGAGAGCCAGTAGTGGACGAAGGCGAGCACCCGGTTCTCGGTGTACGCCTCGGTGAACGGCGCCTCCTGGTGGCTGAGGACCCGCTGGCCCAGGGCCCTGATCCGGGGCAGGCGCTCGGTGGGGTCCTGAAGGAGTTCGAGGTCGTAGCGCATGAGTGCGGCGCCGTTCATGGCCGGGCCGACGGTCTCGAAGTCGTGGGTGACCACCGCCTGCGCGGTCCGTGCGCCGGTGTGCTCGATGGCGAGGCTGCGCAGGTGGTGGGCGTTCCTCTGGTTGGGGTCGGCGCCGCCGACGCTGTCCAGGTAGGCCTGGCGGCCCTGGACACTGGGCATGCCGCTCTCGGGCGGGCGGTGCATGGTGAAGTCTTCGGTGACGAGTTCACCCTGGCGGTCGAGGTCCATGTACGGGGCCTCGTAGCCGCTGTACCAGCGGTGCATCACGGTGCGGACCCGGTGCTCGTAGGAGCCGGCGAGCAGAGCGGCGCGTAGGCGGTCGAGGTCGGCGGCGGTGTTCTCTGACAAGGTCGGTTCTCGCTTCTGGGGCGGGGCGGACGGGGCGGCTGGAGGTCAGCGGATCCAGGAGCCGGTGAGGGCGAGGACGGCGGAGCCGTCGAGGTCGGCGATCTTGGTGGCGCTGAACTGACGGGCCGCGTCGGAGGTCTGCACGCGGAAGACCGGCCGGTCCACGGTGAGGGCCTCGATGATCGCGGCGGCGGCCTGCTCGGGAGTCTGCGCGTTGTCGAATGCCTTCCGGGTGCGCTCGATGTAGGCGTGCAGGGCGGGGGCGTACGGTCCGGCCTGCTCCAGCAGGGTGCCGCGGCCGCCCACGTTGCTGACGAACTCGCTCGCCACCGCGCCCGGCTCGACCACGCTGACGGCCACGCCGACCGTCGCCGCGACCGGGGCGAGCGACTCCATGAAGCCCTCGACCGCGAACTTGGCGGCGCAGTACGCCTCGTTGAACGGCTGGCCGACCACGCCGCCGACACTCGACACGGTCACCACGCGGCCCTTGCTCGCGCGCAGCAGGGGCAGGGCGGCCTTGGTGACGTGCAGGACGCCGAAGAAGTTGACCTCCATGACGGCGCGCACGTCCTCGACGCTCTCCTGCTCCAGCGTGCCGACGTGGCCGGCGCCGGCGTTGTTGACCAGCGCGTCCAGCCGGTCGAGGCCGGCCAGGCACGCCGAGAC
The DNA here is from genome assembly GCF_053598235.1 of Kitasatospora sp. NPDC001159. Taxonomy (NCBI): domain Bacteria; kingdom Bacillati; phylum Actinomycetota; class Actinomycetes; order Kitasatosporales; family Streptomycetaceae; genus Kitasatospora; species Kitasatospora sp. NPDC001159. The sequence goes on along the minus strand of NZ_JBSFJV010000033.1, from coordinate 9,021 downwards.
GGAGGCCGGGTCGGTCACATCCAGCGTGCGGACCTCCACGCTCACCCCGGCCTCCTGCGCCGCCGCCAGCAGCGCGCCCGCCTTGGCGGTGTCGCGCATCGTGGCGACGACGTGCCAGCCGCTCTGCGCGGCGGCGACGGCGGTGGCCAGGCCGATGCCGGAGGAGGTGCCGGTGATCAGGACCGTCTTGGTGTTCATCGTTCAGTCATCCTTTACTTATGAGCCATAACTACCATTGCCCATAACTATGGGATGCGATATTTCACTTTGTCAAGCATGCCGGTAGACTGGATCCCATGCCCAAGTCACCGGATGAGCTGGCCAGGGAGGTCATCGGACTCTTCGCGGCCATCAATCGCCGCTACGCACAGGAGTCCGAGTCCGCCGCCAACGCCCACGAGCTCACCCCGCTCCAGGTCAAGGCCCTGCTCGCCGCCGAGGATCCGGTCCCGATGCGTCGCATCGCCGACCACCTGCGCGCGGAACCCTCCAACGTCACCGCCATCATCGACCGCCTGGAGTCCCGCGGCCTGGTCGAGCGCCACCCCGACCCGGGCGACCGGCGCGTCAAGCTCGTCGCCGCCACCGCGGCCGGCCGTACCGTCGCCGCCGACCTCCGCACCCGCATGCCCTTCGCCGGCGCCCCACTGGCCCGGCTCACCACTGAGCAGCGCGAGTCTCTGCGCGAACTGCTGCAACTGGTCCTTGAGACCTGACGGCGGCACCGGCCGACGGGCCAGTCCGGCCCTTGCCCGTTGCGTCCAGCCGGCTGGACGCGCGCCATGCGGTGAGCGGGCAGTACCGTGTCGGGCCCGATCTGTGGGTTTCGCTGCGCTCCCGTGCGGTGCCACTACTCTCCGTTCGTCGCATCAGACGCGAAACTCGCGTCTGATGCGACGGACGGAGCGTTTCCGCAGATCAGTCGCCCGACGGAGTGCAACGTGAGAGCGATACGTCGCCGGCGCGGCAGCGCCAGCCCCAGCCATTTGCGGGCGCCTGGATCATGGTGCGTCAGTGTCGCCTGGTGCGGCGTCGGCTGACGGCCAGTGTGCCCGCACCGATAACGAGCAGAGCCGCGCCGCCCGCGGCGGTGGCGATCACCTGCCCGTCGTTGCTGCCGGTTTGGGCCAGGCCCGGCGCGGGCTGGTCCGTGGTCAGCTTGGCCGAAGGCGAGCCGACCTGAGTGGCCACGTCCGTGGAACCCCCCGGGGCTGGGGCCGACCCGCCCGACGTGCCCGGAACGGTGGGGGAGGCCGAGGCGCTGGCCGAGGGCTTGCCCGGAAGGGGCGGGGTGCTGATGGCCGGGCGGGTCGGGGCAGGCGAGGTGGCGGGGTGGGTCGGGGTGGGCGACTGGCAGGCCGTGCCGCCGTTCCATCCGGTGATCAGGTGGTCCGGGAGAACGGTGTCCGGGTAGTGCGGCAGCGGATTGCTGTGGCCGTCGAACTTCCGGTCACCGGGGTACAGGTCGATCTGGCCGAAGCACTTCGGCAGGTAGGCGCTGATGTCCAGAGTCGCCCGGGGGTTCTCACGGCTGAGCGTCACGGTGGTCGATCCGAGGAAGGCCTGCGTGCCCGAGGACGCGAAGGTCGGGCCTTCGGTGCTGTAGGAGCAAGCGAGACCTTGTAGTCGCAGCCGGTGAAGGGCTCGCCGGCGAGGCGGACCTGGATGGTGCCGTGCGGGGCGGGCATCCGGTCGTCGTTGACCCAGTGCGCACCGCCGTCGACCGAGTACTGGACGGTGGGGGCGCCGCAGTCGCGACCGACGGCGTGTGCGGCGCTGGCGAAGAGCGGGCCGCTCACGGCTATGCCGAGGCCGGCCAGGACCGGAAGGGTCCGGTGCAGGGGGTGATTCACTGGATAGCTCCTTGTAAGAGGTGTTCGCCCCGTCAGTTGGGTTGGCGCGGCAAGTCCGCTCCAACGCCCCGGGAGACCCCTCGGGAGGATCCCGACAATGGAAAGCGGACTGCGCATATGTCGGCGGGTCCTTGGGTCTTCCGGTTGGCAGCGATGGGGGCGGGCGAGCGTGCCGCCGGCAACTTGGGGTCCTGTTGGGGACGGAAATCCGGTGTAATTTCACACTTTTTGACCGCCGGTGACCTGGTTCGCCAAGGTGCCTGGGCGAGCGATGACCCAGCAACTGTTTCCTGAAGGCGGGCGTGGCGCAGTTCTGCGCCGGCCTGGATGATCTGACGCCCGCGATCCAGCCGTGGCAGACCTGCGGCCGGGTGGGCCGCGACCCAATGCGGCCCGCGCCTGCCCGGCGAGGTTCAGATGGGGCGAGGGTCAGTTGGTGCCCGCGAGGTGGGCGAGGAACAGCGGACCTCCACGCTCACCCCGGCCGCCTCCGCTGCTGCCGACAGCACGCCCGCCTTGACGGCGTCGCGCATCGCGGCCGCGACAGCGGTGGCCGACCCGATATCGGAGGAGGCGCCAGCGATCAGGGCGGTCTTGGTGCTCATCGTTGAAGGCCCTTTACCTATGAACCATAACTACTATAGTTGATAACTATGGAGTGGGATATTTCACCTTGTCAGCGCATCGGTGGGACTGGGCCCCCGCCCAAGCCCCCGGATGGACCGGCCAGAGAGGTCATCAGCCTCTTCCCAGCCAGCGCCCGCCGCTGCACAGGAGAGTCCGGGCCGATGCCACCGTCCACGAGCTGACACCGCTCCAGGCAAAGATGCTGCTCGCCACCGAGGGCCCGATCCTGACGCGCCGCAGGCTTGTTGACGAATTGCCGGCATGACTGGGTGTCGGAGTCGAGTGCGTGCGGTCCGAGTGGCACCCCCTTGACGGGTGGGGGCCGTTGCAGCCACTATCCATCCTCGGCGGGTGGCGGTTCTACACGACATCACTGCAGGTCAGCCGGGCATTGACGGGCCGGGTGCGACCAAGCCCCGCGGGCCCTGCATTCGGGACCGTCTGCAGGCGGGCCCGGCGTCCGCGCCGGGCCGGGCCGGGGCCATATGTCGGGGCCACGAGCTCCCAATCTCCCCGCTACGGCGCCGCGGCGTTCTCGCTCGCCCCCCATCGGCCGCGTGGCCCAAGAAGTGCACGGAGGACAGCAAGTGCCAGACCCAGCCACCACCATGCCCACGGATGCCGAAATCGCGGGGCGCATCCGTGGTGGACCACGGCAGGGCGGGCCGGCGGCCCAGGAGATCGCCGGCCGCTACCGGGCGGCAGTGCTGGCCTACGCGGCCTTGTGCTGCCGGGACGGCCGCGCCGCGGAGGAACTCGCGGACGAGGCCCTCACCCGGACCCTGGACGCGGTCCGCGCCGGCGCCGGCCCGACCGGCGCTTGGCACCCGTACCTGCTGGCTGCGGTACGGCGCACCGCGGCCAGCTGGGCCGACACCGGGCGGCAGGCATCCCTCTCCCCCGACTTCGCCTCCTGGCTTGAGAGCCTGCCCCGCACCGACCCGGCGCAGCCCTCGGCCCAGGCGGCGGCCGTCGCCGCGGAAGAAGCCTCACTCCTTCTACGCGCCTTCCGAAGCCTGCCGCAATCCTCACAGGCAGACCTGTGGCAATATCTCGGGGCACCCGCCGGAACGCAGGCCCCGGCCACGCCGGCTTCGACGCCGCACCCACGCCCTGACTTGACGGCACGTCATGGGCTTTATGAGGCCTACCTGCAGGTATACGTCTCCCAGACCCCCAATCGCTCCTGCCGCCACCTGGTGGCCGGACTGGGCGACATCGTCCGCAGCACCGCCTCCGGCCGGACGGACGACCTCGACCTCCACCTGTCCGGATGCGACAGCTGCGAGCGCGCGCGCACCGAACTCATCGCCATCCACACCTGGCAACGCGCCACCCTGGCCCCGGCGCTGTTGCTGTGGCCAGTGCATCCATCGGCGCACCCGTCCGCCGATGCGCCGACCGCGTTGGTGCGGTCCCCGACCGCGACCGCAGCGAGCGCGTCCGCACGCCGGCCCGACGGTACCCGCCGTCACCCCGCGTCGCCCCGCGGAAGGGTAAAAGTGGTTCTGGCAACGGGCGCGGCCTCCGTGGTCCTGGCGATCGTGGCCGTCGCCGGAACGCAGCAGTCGCCCTCCGACGCGACCGCCGCCCTGTCGGCCCCGCCATCGACGGCAACCCCCACCACCCCCGACCCGCCGACCGTACCCATTCAATCCCCCACCCCCTCGGCCACGCCCACCACGCCCTCCACCCCCACCCCGACCGCCACCCCGACCCCGGTCACCACCCCGACAGCACCCCCCGTTCCACCGGCATCAACGATCGCAAGCCCCACCTCGGCGACACCGACCACAAGCCCCGCCTCCGTCACACCGGCGCCGGCCACCCGATCCGCCTCGCCGCTGCCTGGCGCCGCCCCCGCCGCGATCGTCGGTGACGGCCGCTACCACTCCATCAGCGCGGTTGGCACCGGCGGCCAGGTGCTCGAGGTCAACGGCACCTGCAGCTCCCCGCTGACCTCCGTGGCCGACATCAACACCTGGTGGACCGACCACACCTCCGAGCAGTGGACCTTCACCACCAACCCCGACGGGACCGTCCGCATCAGCGACAACTGCGACACCCCCACCCACGTCCACACCGTGCTCTCCGCCGGCAACTCGGCCGGAAACAGCGCCTACCTGCTCAACTACTCGCCCGGCAACCCCTGGCAGGAATGGCGCGTCATGCAGAACACCACCACCGGCGCACTGACCATCACCAACGTCGCCACCGGCCTGGCCCTCGACACCACCGCCACCAACGCCGGATCCACCGCCGTCACCAACACCGCCAACGGCGCCACCCCCGGGCAGTCCTGGACCCTGCTCTCCTGACCCAGCGGCCGGCGGCGCAGCAGCAGCCGGCCACGCCGGATGATCCCAACCTCGGCCACGGCCCCACAACGGCTGGCGTTTCCGGCCCAGTCGCAGGATCCCTCCGGGCGAGCCGGCCTCATGGTGGACGATGTCGAACTCCACGTCGTGGAGCGGGCTGGTGGCGTCGTCGTCACCGGCGAGCTGTACCCAGCCGCCGGTCGGTTGGCTGCGGGCGGGCCCGGTCGGCCTGGAGTGTGCACAGCGACACTGACCGCCCCGCAGGGTTTGCGCCCTGATCGCGGAGGCCACTGCGCCCTCCAGCACTCCCACCCGAAGCCGCGTCCGGGTCGGCCTCAACATCCGGATATCCGATCGACAGTGAAACACAATCAGACATTATCGAACACAGTCACACGCGACCCCTGTTGGTCTGTGAAATGTGCCATTACAGTGTCGTCGGCGACGACAGCACCCTGGTCGATACAAGGCTCTCGCCTCGGGCTCGATCGGTCCGTGCGTAGCCGGGTCTTGTCCCAGTGAGTTCCCGCAAGGGCTCAGGGCGCCAGTGGGCTGTCGGCGCACCGGAAGTGGGGCACTTGCGCGTGACGTCTTGTTGGATTTCGCCCTCTTGAAGTCGATACCGCGTCGCCGACTCGTCCGGCAGTGGCGTCACCCCCGCGCCCCTGCCACGGCACGCGCCGTGCGTTCTTCCGCTCCCCCACCCATCCCCCATGCGCCCCAGCGGAGTTGCCTCCATGCGCGTATCACGAAGAATCACCAGCCTTTCGAACGTCCTGCTGACGCTGGCCCTGGCCGCCCCGGGGCTCGCCGTCGTCGGGGCCGCCACCCTCGCGACAGCCACGCCGGCCGCCGCACTCGACAACGGGACCGCCCTCACCCCGCCGATGGGCTGGAACTCCTGGAACTCACTGGGTACCGGCGTCACCGAGCAACAGGTCAAGCAGACCATCGACTTCATGTCCGCCAACGGCCTGGTGGCGGCCGGCTACGACACCGTCACCATCGACGACGGCTGGTCACTCTCGCACCGCAGCGACCAGAGCGCCGACCTGGTCAAGAACTCCTACGGCGCGATGCAGCTGTACGACAACGACAACCATCCGGTCTGGGGCACGGACGGCACGGGCAACGACCCCACGTCGGGCCACCTGGTGCCGAACGCCGGCTACCCGTCCCAGACGGTCAACGGTCAGTCGGTGAACGGCATCCAGTACCTGGCCCGGTACGCGCACAGCAAGGGCATGAAGTTCGGCATCTACAGCACGGACACATACACCACCTGCCAGGGTCACCCCGGCAGCCTGGGGCACGAGACCACCGACGCGGGCGACTTCGTCGCCTGGGGCGTCGACTACGTCAAGTACGACGACTGCCCCTACGGTCCGCAGATCACCGGCCCCGACGGCCACAACTACTACACCCAGGGCGAGGGCAAGGAACTCACCCAGTCCATGTACGCCCGAGTGCAGACCTTCCAGAAGGCCCTCGACGCCGCCTCCGCCGCTCAGGGCCGTCCGAAGGTCACCCTCAGCGTCTCCGCGCAGCCCGTACACACCGGCGTCCCCTATCTGCTGAACGCCAACGACCCGGCCCGCACCGACCCGGTCATCCTCGCCGCCGGCACCCCGCAGTACAGCTCGCCGGGCTACGCGCCCACGGGCGTCTGGTGCGGGCAGGTCGCCAACCTGTGCCGGATCGGCGGCGACCGCGACAGCGAGATCAACGGCGTGCTCTACAACGGGCAGCTGCAGACCGCGCTGCAGTACCCGGGCAACGTCCGCCCCGGCAGCTGGAACGACATGGACATGATGTTCACCGGCTGGAACGACCCCTACGGCGTGTACGGCACCACCGACAACAACATCAGCTCCAAGTCGTTCACCGACGACGAGTCCCGCACCGAGATGTCGATCCTCTCGATGATGGCCGCCCCGCTGATCTCCGGCGCCGACCTGCGCAACGTCGCCGACACCCAGCACAGCTACAACGGCGTCAACTGGACCACCGGCATCAACAGCAACAGCCTGGCGATCTACAAGAACGCCGATGTCATCAGGATCGACCAGGACACGCTGGCCAAGCCCGCCACCCTGGTCGGCAGCGCCCCCAACTCGCAGACCGCGCCCGTGGTGCTCAAGCGCCAGCTCGCGGGTGGCGACACCGCCGTCCTGCTCGTCAACCAGGACCCGACCAACTGGCAGACCGTCTCCACCAGCCTCAGCGCCCTCGGCCTGGGCGGTCCCGGCTACTCCTCCAAGGAGCTGTGGACCGGCACCACCGGCAACATCACCGGCAACCTGAGCTCCTGGCTGGCCCCGCACGCCGTCGCCATGTACCGCCTCACCCCGCTGCCGGCCACCATCCCGGCCGCGGTCGTCGGCGACGGCCGCTACCACTCCATCAGCGCGGGTGGCACCGGCGGCCAGGTCCTCGAGGTCTCCGGCACCTGCAGCTCCCAGCTGGGCTCCTCGGCCGACATCAACACCTGGTGGACCGACCACACCTCCGAGCAGTGGACCTTCACCACCAACCCCGACGGCACGGTGCGCATCAGCGACAACTGCTACACCCCCACCCACCAGCACACCGTGCTCGCCGCCGGCACCCAGCCCGGCAACAGCGCCTACCTGCTCAACTACTCGCCCGGCAACCCCTGGCAGGAATGGCGGGTCATGCAGAACACCACCACCGGCGCACTGACCATCACCAACGTCGCCACCGGCCTGGCTCTCGACACCTCCGGCACCACCGCCGGCTCCACCGCCGTCACCAACACCGCCAACGGCGCCACCCCCGGCCAGTCCTGGACCCTGCTCTCCTGACCCCGGAACCAGTAACGCGGCGGTCGCCGGCTCCCGGCACGCCGAACCTTGGCCGCGGCCCCGCAACGGGCCGCGGCCAAGGCTGCTTCCGGCGAGACGCGAACTCACCCGCGGGACCCCGCCCGGCCCAATGCCCCTGCCGCGTCCTGCCACCCGCCTGCGGTGAAAGAAGGGCCACGAAGCGCGCCCGGGGCCCGGTGTGACAACGACCACCCGGCGCTACCGGGACTCCTGCGAGTCATCGGACCGCGGTCTGGAACCGCTCCTCCGACTCGATGCGATCGTGAGAAACGCCGAACACCTCCAGCGGCCCCGCCCGCGCGCCGCCCTGAAGACGTGGGCGCCGCTCGCCGATCGGCTCGACCGGCGAGGCCCCAGGACCTGATCCGTGACATGCCCGGGACACAGCCAGGGTCCTCGGCGGTGGCGGCGAGCCCGCTCGATGGTGATCAACCATTGCCCGGGAAGGTTCGTTCGATGGCCCACCTTCACAGCCATCCGACGTACCCGAGCAGCGTGGTACCCGTGCACGACGAAAGTCCGCGGCGACGATGAGTGACGGCAGGGCCCGTCTATGTTCTGCAATTCAACCCTGAGATCTCATCGTCGAGCCGCGGCTCGACGACGCCCGGCCTGCTCCGCTCGGCTCGCCGGCACCGTGTCCGGGCGCCAGCTATCGCTCTGGGCGTTGTCACGTTGTTGCGTGCGAGAGTGCCTGAGGGTGTGTCGGGGTGTGGTGGAGCCGGGTTGCAGCTGTGTGTTCAGGCCGCGGTGGGCGGGCCGGCGGCTCCGGTGACCTGCTCCCAGATCGCGAAGCGGACGGTCATCTCGGCTCGGTAGCCGGTGGCGGCCATCAGGTGCCGACGGGGTCGGAAGTGGGGTGAGATGCCGCTGAACGCGGACAGGAAGCGTTGGGCCGCGCCGGCGGAGCGGAAGCCCTTCATGGCGCGTTCGCGTTGCCTGGTGGGCTGGTGGCTGTTCTCGGCCCGGTTGTTCAAACCCTTGTGGGAGCGGTGCTCCACGGACGCCATGACCTCGCGGTGGGCGGCTCCATTGGGCGGAGCTTGTCCGTGACGATCACCCTCGGCACCGCGCGGGTCCGCTTGAGGACGCGGCGCAAGAAGCGCCTGGCCGCGGCCTTGTCCCGCCGCCCCTGCACGAGGATGTCCAGCACGTTGCCGTCCTGGTCAACGGCCCGCCACAGGTACTTCCGCCGGCCGTTGACCTTGATGAAGACCTCGTCCAGATGCCACTTGTCCCCGGTCCGGGGCTGCCTGCGGCGCAGCGCATCGGCGTAGCTCTGCCCGAACTGCAGGCACCACCGCCGGACCGTCTCGTAGGAGACGACGACACCGCGCTGGAGCATCAGTTCCTCCACCTCGCGGAACGACAGCGGGA
>NZ_JBSFJV010000032.1:0-82297 GCF_053598235.1 Kitasatospora sp. NPDC001159 | reverse complement strand
ATCGGCTCCGGCTCGATCGAAGGCGTGGACGGCGATACGCCCAGCTCGTTGGACAGACGGTTAGCGTCGAACCCGCCGCTGTTGTACTTCAGCTCACGGACGCCGGCCCAGCCGCTCGGCTCGGCCGGGGCGAGGCCGGGGAGCATCACCACCCAGCGCAAGTAGCTCGCGGTCTCGGGCAGTCGGATGTCGGGCGCGAGCTCTTCGGCCGCGAGCCGTGGCGACTGGCGGAACTCCATCCGGCCGAGCAGCATGCTCACCCCGGCACCTTCCACCACGGTGCCGAAGCCCGGCACCAGAGCGGCGAACCGCTCGGTGAGCGGGGTGCGGCCGAGGACGGAGTTGCCGGGGACGGTGACCACCTCGGCCTCGGGCAGCAGTTGGCGGCGCACCGCCGAGCCCACGCCGTCCGCGCCCACCAGCAGGTCGCCGATCGCGCTGCCGCCGTCACCGAACCGCGCCTCGACCGTGCCGTCCGCCCGCTCGGTGTAACCGACCACGGGCTTGCCGAATTCGACCCGGTCGCCGAGCCCGGCCAGCAGCAGCCGGCGCAGCACGTGCCGGTCGGTGGCCGTCCCCTCGTCCACCGCACCGAGCCTGCGGACCTCCCGGAGCTGCGGGTCGACCACCCTCCGCTCCCCCGCCATCGGCCCGGTGACGGCGGCCAGCAGCGGGTGCAACCGCTCCGGCAGGCAGGCGTGCAGAGCGGTAAGACCCGGCCCGTTCAGGGCGATCCGGAAGCCCTGGTAGCGGCTGTGCGGGTCGTCCTCCCGTTCGAGGACGCGTACGTCGACGCCGGCCCGCAGCAACCCGTGCGCCAGGCAGAGCCCGCCGATCCCGGCCCCGGCCACCAATACCCTCATGTCTGTTCCCCCTGTTCGCCAGGCGTTCAGTCTGGCGCGCCCAGCCGACCCCGCGTCAGTGATCCCGGTGACCGGAACCGCGTGACAACTGTCACGGCGAGCAGCTGACCGCCGACCCGGTGGCGCTACCTCCGGCTGTGCGAAAGTCTGATCATGTCCTACGTCATCCGCCGAATGACCAGCACGGAGCACCGGGAACTGCGTGACATCAAGCTGGAGGCACTGCTCGACTCGCCGACGGCGTTCAGCTCCTCCTACGACGACACCGTCGCCCTTGCCGAGGACGTCTGGCAGCAGCGGGCCGCCGTCGAGGCCACCAGCGAGGAGTGCGCCACCTTCGTCGCCGTCGACGGGGCGGGGGTCTGGGTCGGGATCGCGGGTGTCGAGCCGATCCCGGACGTCCCCGACCACGTCCACGTCCACTCGGTCTACGTCTCCCCGAAGTACCGCGGGCCCGCCGGCCCCGCCGCCGAGCTGATGAGGGCGTGCATCCGCCACGCCCAGGAGCACACCTCCGTGGGCCGGTTGACCCTGGGGGTGCACGAGAGCAACCGCCGGGCGCTGGCCTTCTACCGGCGGCTCGGTTTCGCCGACACCGGCAAGATCATCCCCTACCACCTCAACCCCGTCGAGCAAGTCCTCATCCTCGGCTACCCGGACTTCCGGGCCTCCGACCAGCACTAACACCGCCCCGAGGGTGATGTTCGCGCGGCATGACGGCGCCGCGCCGTCGCCCGGGCACCTTCAGCCCGGCCTCGCGATCCGGGCGGCCAGCCCGAGTGCCCCCGCCCGGATCCGCCGCTCCCCCAATTCCGGCAGCAGCGCCGCCACGTGCTCGGCCGCGAGGGCCGCGAGCAGGGCGTGGGCGTCGTGCTCGGGGTCGGCCGCGCCGGCGTCGGTGAGCAGGATCGCCGTGTGCCGGTGCCAGAAGCGGTAGGCGCCGACCCGGTAGCGGGCGCCGCGGCTGGCCGTCTCCGACATCCGCACCAGGTCCAGGTGTTCCAACAGGTAGTCCAGGTAGGCGTCGACGAAGGCCGCCAGCCGTTCGCCGGGCTCCGCCCCGGGTCCGAGCGGTGCCGGCCCGCGCAGGATCGCCTCCTGCAACTCCCGTTCACGCGCGTCCAGCAGCGCCACCCCGAGCCCGGCCTTGTCGCCGAAGCGCCGGAACAGGGTGCCCTTGCCGACCCCGGCCGCCGTCGCGACCTGGTCCATCGAGACCGCCTCCGCCCCGTGTTCGGCGAACAGCCGGGCGGCCGCTTCCAGCACAGCGGCCCGGTTCCGGGCGGCGTCCGCGCGTTCGACGGGCGGCGGGGTGCGGAGCAGCTCCAGGGATTCGGGCTGTCGCCCCGTCGAGGGGATTGCGGAACCGGACTGCGGTCCGTTATCGTCGCGAGCCATAACCGGACTATAGTCCGAATCTCTGGAAGGCAGAAACATGACCGCACTCATTTCCCGGGACGAGCTGGCCGCGGCGATCGAGACGGGCTCCGTGACCGTGATCGACGCGCTCGGCGGCGAGTACTACGCCAAGCAGCACCTGCCCGGCGCCATCGCCCTGGTCCGCGCCGACGTGGACGAGCTGGCGCCCACCCTGCTACCCGACCGCGACGCCGCGATCGTCACCTACTGCTCCAACCCGGCCTGCCCCAACAGCGGCCAGGTCGCCGACCGCCTCACCGCGCTCGGCTACACCGACGTCCGCAAGTACCGCGAGGGCATAGAGGACTGGGCCGAGGCCGGCCTGCCCCTCGAGTCCGCCTGACCCGACTCCCGCCGGACGCCCCGCCAGCGGACACCCGTCAAGCGGCCAGCAGGCGGCGCCAGCGCGGAAGTTCGGTGCCGCAGCAGGCCAGCGCGAGCAGGCTGACCAGCACCGCCGCCCAGGCCGGGAACAGCAGCCAGGCGGCGGTGACGGCGCCGGTGAGTTCGGCGAGCACCATCAGGATGGTGACCCGGCCGGGCACCGCGATGACCGTGCCCGGCTTGTCCCCCGGCGTCTGGAACACGGCCGGGACACCGATCAGCAGGACGTCCACACCGATCGCCAGCAGGATCGAGTGCGACCACAGCGCGATCGGCAGCCCGATCCAGCCGACCAGTTCCAGGCCGGCTCTCAGCGCGGTGGCGTACTTGGGCTCGGTGAACTGCTTGTCCATCGTCTTCCCCCGTCAACGAGTGCCGGGGAAGCGTAGCGCGCGAACGCACCCGTGCCCACGGGGCGGAGCGAATCGTTCCAGGACTGCTCCGCTCCGTGGGCCTCCGGCCTAAAGGCGCTGGGCCAGCGCCTCGTGCACGCGTCGCCAGGCGTCGGCCGTCGCGTCGGCGTCGTGGTCCGCCGGGCGGTCGGCCGCGAAGCCGTGCCGGGCGCCCGGGTAGGTGATCAGCTCGTGCCCGACCTTGGCCTCGGTCAGCCGCCGCTCGGCCTCCTGCCACTCCTCCTGCGGGAGGATGTGGTCCAGCTCGCCGCAGAAGCCCAGCAGGTGCACGCCATTGGCGGCGATCCGCTCGGCGGTCTCCAACGGCGGCACCGGACCGACCAGCGGGAAGCCGGAGTTGAGCAGCCAGCCCGGGTAGAACACCGCGGCCAGCTCGAACCGCAGCTCGGTGGCCGCGCGTACCGCGATGTGCCCGCCCATGCTCTGCCCGACGAAGGCCACCCCGCGCCCGTCGGCCAGGCCCCGCGCGGCGGCCAGCGCCTCGGCGGCGTCGGCGACCAGTTCGTCGCGGTCCAGGGCGCCCATCAGCACCAGGCCCGCCTCGCGCCCCTTCTCGGTGTAGCCGAGTTGGGTGCGGCGGGCATTGCGCCAGTAGAAGTCCGGTGCCACCGCCACGTACCCGAGGCCCGCCAACTCCGCGCAGACGCCCCGGAGATACGCGTTGACCCCGTACAGCTCGGAACAGACCACCACCGCGCCGCGCACCTCACCCTCCGGGCGGTGTACGTACGCCTCGATCCCGCCGGGCGTACCCAGCTCCTGCCACTGACCTGCCATCAGAACCCCCGTAGATCGGCCGGATTGTGTCGCTGCGCATCGTAGCGCCAACCGCCAGACCCGACCGACTCCGTTTCCCCGACAAGGACTTGGTATGACCACGGCAAAGGCTTCCCTCCGCCGCGTCCGCACGTCTGGACCGACCTGCGGCCGAGCTGGTGAGGTGTCGGCGCTCAAGCAACGCACTGACAAACCTCCCACCCCCTCACACTCGGGAGCAGACACATGCGCAAGCCGTTCAAGGCCGCCGCCCACACCCTCACCGCGCTGGCCCTGGCCGCTTTCGGCACCACCTCGCTGGCCACCGGAGCCTCGGCGCAACCCGCCCCGGCACCCGCCCACTCCGGGCTCAAGCCGCTCCACCCGGGCACCGCCCAGCGGCCGGCCGCGAGCACCAACAACACCCTCTCGGTCCGCTCCAACGCGAGCCAGGGAGTGGTGTCCCCCACCCCGAAGGTGTACCTGGTCTTCTGGGGCTCGCAGTGGTCCTCCGACCCGGCCGGGGTCGCGCCCGACATGCAGAACATGTTCAAGGGCCTCTACGGCAGCCAGGACACCTGGGGCCCCGTCCTCGACCAGTACTGCGAGGGCGTCGCCCGCGGCACCACCGTCTGCGGCACCAAGGGCGTCCACGTCCAGCACCCGGCCTCCTCTCCGCTGGCCGGCGTCTGGTTCGACAACTCCGCCGCCGCGCCGTCCAGCGCGACCACCACCCAGATCGCCGCCGAGGCCGGCAAGGCCGCCGCCCACTTCGGCAACACCACCCAGGCGCCCAACCTCAACGCCCAGTACGTGGTGGTCTCCCCCACCGGCACCCACCCGGACGGCTTCCCCAACTCCGGCTTCTGCGCCTGGCACGACAAGACCAGCAGTTCCTACGGCACGCTGGCCTACACCAACCTGCCGTACATCCCGGACAACGGCGCCGGCGCCTGCACCACCTTCACCGACGGCCGTCTGCTCTCCGGCATCGAGTCCACCGAGACCCACGAGTACGCCGAGACGGTCACCGACTTCTGGCCCAGCATCGGCTGGAACGGCGGCGGCGGTGAGATCGGCGACGAGTGCGAGAACCTCGACGCCTACGTCACCCTGAGCACCGGCACCTTCGACCTCCAGGGCCTGTGGTCCAACAGCGCCAACAAGTGCGTGACGCACGGCTGATCGCGTCGAACCGAAGCGCGGGTCCGAGCCGCCGGCCGAGGCTCCGCCGCTCGCCCGTACCAACCATGACCAGTGGGTCTGCCGTTCCCGGCAGTCCCACTGGTCATTTCGAGCTCTTCTGCTCCATCTTGTGGGTCGGTGCGGAGCGCCTGACACAGCACACGCCCACCAGGTCGAGGCGTTCACCGCGAACCGACGTACGCGGGCGTGGCACCGGCGGCCGTGGTGGTGCTACGCGTGGTGCAGGGCTTCGCCGCCGGCGGGGGATGGAGCGGGGCCGTCCTCTTCGGCGTCGAGTTGACCTGAGACGCCGGTCAGTGGTCCTCGGCTTGGGTGGGGGCCCAGGCCTTTCCGTCGAAGAAGTAGGCCGGTGCGCCGTGGAGACCGGCGGTGCGGAAGGGGCGGCCGTGGTCGTCGACCCGGAGCTTGCCTTGGCGGTCGCCGCTGCTCCAGACCAGGTCGAGGTACCAGCTGACGTCCTGGGAGGCGGTGGTGGCGTCGACGTTGATGACCTGGGGGTCGGTGGCGGAGACGCGGTAGGGGAAGTCGGAGGTGGTGGTCTTGACCTCCCCCTCCTGGGCGGGGACCGGGACGGCCCGGGGTGCGGGCGCGTCGAGGTCCACCGCGAACGCGGCCGGGGTGAGGTCGCCGCCGCAGCCGGAGCCGGGGGTGTAGGCGTTCCACTTGGGGGCGGGCTGGGTGCTGACGACGTGGATGTACGCGGCGTGCAGGACGACGGGCGTTGCGGTGGCGCCCTGGGCGGTCAGTTGCAGGCGCAGGTGCCCGGCGGGGGCGGCGCGCTGGGCGGCCGCCCAGCTGTCGGTGGCGGCGGAGGTGTCCGGCGGCGGGGCCACCTGGCCCGGGGAACGGGCGGAGAGGAACCACTGGCCGCAGGGGCTGCCCCAGTTGTCGGTCAGGACGTTGACGTGGAAGGGGGCGGGGTTGTCGTCGGCCGGCGCCGAGGGGGTGAGGGTGGTGGGGGTTGAGGTCGGGGTGGCGGACGGGGCGGCGCTCGCGGGGGCTGTGATGACCGCTGGGGTGGCGGTGGAAGCGGTGGCGGTGGCCGCGGGCGGCTCGGCGACGGGCTTGGCATTGCCGCGCAGAACGAACGCCGGGACGGCGGCGGCAAGGCCGACCACGGCCACGGCGCTGAGCAGCACCCTGGTCCGCCGTCGGCCGGACCCGGTCAGGGGGCTCACGGCCTGCACCTCCTCCCCCGCCTCCGGGCCGCCTTGCCCGGGCTCCACCTTCGGTTCCGCGGCCTTCGGTTCCGCGGCCTTCGGTCCGGCGGCCTTCGCTTCGGGGGCCTTCGGCGTCGCCGCGCCGGACTCCCGGCGCCGGGCCGCGTCGGCCACGATCCAGCGCCGGTGCAGCTCGACGAGTTCCTCGTCCGTCGCCCCGCACGCCCGGGCGAGCCGCTCCACCGGCGCGTACTCGGAGGGGACGGCGG
This sequence comes from Kitasatospora sp. NPDC001159, assembly GCF_053598235.1. Taxonomy (NCBI): domain Bacteria; kingdom Bacillati; phylum Actinomycetota; class Actinomycetes; order Kitasatosporales; family Streptomycetaceae; genus Kitasatospora; species Kitasatospora sp. NPDC001159. Next base: position 75,827 of record NZ_JBSFJV010000032.1, on the reverse strand, counting down.
CGCCGTTGCAGTAGCGGTGCAGCGTGGAGGTGCTGACGTGCAGCCGGGTGGCGAGCGCGCCGTAGCTGCGACCCGAACGCTCCTTCAGCTCCCGCAGCATCCCGGCGAACTCGTCGGTCTCCACGCCCATGCCCTGCCTCCCCCGCACCGCGGCCCGGTCCGGCTCCCCGCCGAACCCGCAGCTCACGGTACCCGGTGCCGTTCCGGGAACCCCAATCCCGGAACGGAGGGACGGCTCAGGACTGCCAGTCGGCGGCGGCCATGGAGGCGACCGCGTCCGCGACGGTGGTCATGTACAGGCCCAGCTTCGGCTTGAGGACCTTGACGCCGGGGCCGAGCGGGAAGTTGTGGGTGTCCGCGGTGGGCATGTGGTCGCCGTCGGCCAGCACGTTGAGCTGGTCGACCCCGGGCGCGGTGCCGGTGGCCGCGCCGTTCGGGTTGAGGTCGATCACCGCGTACGCCGTCTGGCCGGCCGCGACCGGGTAGGCGGGGGCACCGCCCAGACCGCTGGGGACCAGTGGCTTGACGTCCTTGCTCCGGTCCGCGGAGTGCGAGTCGCCCAGGCTGACCAGCGGGTAGTAGCTCAGGCCGCAGACGTGCGGTCCCTGGTTGCGCACCTCGATCACCCGCTGGGTGGGCGCCTCGGGGCGGGCGGCAACGCGCACCGCCAGGTTCTTGCCCTCGCAGGGGTGGGTGTAGGCGTAGCTGTCGCCGTCACCGCCGGAGGAGGTGGCAGCGCCCGCGGGCTTGGCGGTGGGCGCCGCCGGCGCGGCAGAGCCGCGCACTGGCGGGACCGCCGCACCAGTGGTCGGCGCAGCGACGGTCGGCGCAGCGACGGTCGGGGCGCCGGCGGTCGACGCGCCGTCGGGGGTACCAGGGGCGGCGGCGGCCGAGGTGGGCTTCGCGGGCTGCGGGCCACCTGCCGCGTCGCCGGGCTGGCAGGCGGTCAGGGCGAGGACGGCGCCGGCGAGGGCGGACGGAACGAACAGAGCACGACGAACGGACATGACGGATCCCCGTAACAGCGGAAGGACGGATGGGAGCGAGGCGTTCGGTGCTACCGACGACGCCTGCCGAGCAGCACTCTCGCGCGCCGTCCGTCCCGTCCACCAGCCCCGCCCGCCGATCCGAGACGCTGGAACGGTTCCACCCCACCTGACCTGCGGTTTCACCTGTGCCTGGAACGGGCCGACGGGACGTTCCAGGGCCCGGCGCCGACAGCAGCCGGAGCGGCGGCGGGGCCAGGCCCGGGGCTATGGTCGGGGCATGGGACGACCCGAAGGGGTACTGCTCGACATCGACGGCGTGCTCACGGTCAGCTGGCAGCCGATCCCGGGCGCGGTCGCCGCTCTGCGGGAGCTCCGCACCGACGGCGTGCCGTACGTGCTGCTGACCAACACCACCTCACGCACCAGGCGCTCGATCTCCGATACGCTCGCCGCGGCCGGGTTCCCGGTGAGCGTCGAGTCCGTGCTCACCGCGCCGGCCGCCACCGCCGCCCGGCTCGCGGGCACCCGGTGCCTGCTGCTGAACAGCGGCGACATCCGGGAGGACCTGGCCGCTCTGGAGCTGGTCGACGATCCGGACGACGCCGAGGTGGTGCTGATCGGCGGCGCCGGTCCCGAGTTCGACTACCGGGCGCTCAACCGGGCCTTCGCGGCGCTGCGAGCAGGGGCGAGGCTGGTGGCGATGCACCGGAACGCCTACTGGCGTACGGACGAGGGGCTGCGGCTCGACAGCGGCGCCTTCGTCACCGGCCTGGAGTACGCGGCCGGTGTCCGGGCCGAGGTGCTCGGCAAGCCCGCCGAGGCCTTCTTCGCCGGCGCGCTGGAGCAGCTGGGAGTCACGGCACCCGAGACGCTGATGGTCGGTGACGACATCGAATCCGACGTGCTCGCCGCCCAGCGGCTCGGGATCACCGGCGTCCTGGTCCGCACCGGAAAGGCCGCACCGGGCGCGCCGAGACGGGGCGACGGCGAGCCGGACCACGTGCTCGACTCCGTGGCGGCCCTGCCCGAGCTGCTCGCCCGGCTCCGCCGGTGACGGGCCCGCGGCGCCGGTCGAAACGGGTCGCCGGCCGAAACCGCCGACGGATTCGCGAGCGCCGGCGAACCCGCTGCTCAGCCGTGCGACAGGCTCAGGATCGCCTCGGCGAAGGCCTCCGGTGCCTCCTGCGGGACGTTATGGCCCACCCCGGGCAGGGTCCGCACCTCGCACGGGCCGGTGAAGCGCTCGGTGCCGGTCTGGTCCGCGGCGGGGATCACGCCGTTCTCCTCGCCGACCAGCACCATCGTTGGGGCCGCGATGGACGGCCGACCGGCCAGTGCCTCTTCCAGCTCCTGGTAGCGCGGGTCGCCGTCGACCAGGCCGTAGCGGTGGCGGTAGGAGTGGATCGCGACCTCCACGAAGTCCGGGTTGTGCAGACTGGCGGCCGAGGCGGCGAACGCCTCCCGGGCCTGCAACCAGGTCGGAGACCAGAGCCGCCAGAGCAGCCCGCACAGCTCCTCACGGTTCTGTTCCAGACCCTGGCGACCCCGCTCGGAGTGGAAGTAGTACTGATACCAATAGTTGCGCTCCGTCTCCGGTGCGGCGGGCTCCATCGCGCGGGCGATGTCCTGGACGGTGTAGCCGCCCGCCGTGACCAGGCCGTGGATCCGCTCCGGCCACAGCGCCGCCGCCGCACAGGCCGCGCGCCCGCCCCAGTCGTAGCCGGCGACCACGGCGCGCCGGATCCCCAGTGCGTCCATGAACTCCACCAGATCCTGCGCGAGCGCGGCCTGCTGGCCGCTGCGCGGGGAGTCTTCGGCCAGGAACCTGGTCGGCCCGTAGCCGCGCAGGTATGGCGTCAGCACCTCCCGGCCGGCCTCCGCGAGCAGCCGCGCCACCTCGTCGTAGGCCCGCACGTCGTAGGGGAAGCCGTGCAGCAGGATCACCGGAGCGTCGGTCTTCCGGCGGCGCTCGCCGGTCCGGTGGTAGGCGATCTCCAGAACCGGTGTCGTCACCCGGTACAGCTCGTGTAGCTCGTGGGAACTCGCAGTCATCCGGTCATGCTCGCACGTCTGATTCGGACACGACTGACCCAGGGTCAGCTACGCCGCTGATCTGCGCCGCCGGATTGCACGCGATCACCCGCCCGCAGACGGCCGGGCCGGCCAGAGTGTGCCGGACGGGCTCGCGGCGGACTGGAGCACGTTGGCCGATCGACCGCTGGCCCGCACCTCCCGCCGCTCGCTGCACCACTCGGCAGATGGCAGCACGATCAATGCCATGACCGCCGCATGGATGTTCTACCCAACACACGACATCGAATTCACGTTTCAGATGATTTCTTGCGATTTGTTCGGGTATACGCGCCAGGCAACGACCTCGGTCCTGAGAGGAGGGGCGGTCATGCCCCGAGGATCCAGCCCCAAGCGGGAGCGCCAGTACGAGCACATCAAGGAAAGCGCGCTCGACCGGGGAGAGAGCGAGAAGCGGGCCAAGGAGATCGCGGCCCGAACGGTCAACAAGTAACCCGCCCGGCACGGCGAGTCGAAGAGCAGGAGCCGCAGCTCGACCCACGACATGTCGTCGAGTCGCCGCGGCGGACAGCGCTCCCACAAGGGCGCCCAGGGCCCGGCCTACGACCAGCTGTACAACGAGGCAAGCACCGCAACATCAAGGGTCGTTCGAAGTTGAACAAGCGCCAACTGGCCCACGCGCTGGGCCGCTGAGCGCGCCCGGCCCGTTATCCCGACGAGCCCAACCGGCACTTCCGACGAAGGTGCGCCATGACCATTCCGACGCCCCCGGATCCAGACACCGAACCGATCCCCCACCCCAACCCGGCGCCGCGGCCGGGCAAGGAACCCGATCCGACGACGCCCCCGCCGCCCATTCCGCCGTTCCCCACGCCCGAGCCCCACCCGGACCCCGATCCGGCACCGCCACCCGAACCGCACCCCGGACAGCGCTGACGGACCGTCAACTCAACTGCGCGTGAAGGCTGACACCGCGATGATCGAGCGGGGATGGCACCTCCAGCCAGACCAGCTTCCCGCCGTCCTCGGGCGCGCTGCCCCAGGTGCGGGAGAGCCGGTCGACCACCCGCAGGCCGTACCCGCCCGGCCGCCCCGGGTCGACGGACGGGCGCAGCCGCGGTGCCACCGGGCCGGCGTCGACAACCTCCGCCCGCAGCCGGGTGCCGTTCCAGTTCAGCCGCAGTTCACGCGGTCCCCCGGGGGCGTGCAGGCAGGCGTTGGTGACCAGTTCCGAGACCATCAGCAGGACGTCCTCGGCGGTGGTCCTCGGGGCACTCGCCACGCGCGCTGACCTCCCCGGTCGCCTACCACCGGATCTTCGCCGGGCACTCCTCAAGCCCCAACTGGTCGACTCCGCAGCCCGGTTGGTGGCCACAGGCCTGGTGCTGCTGGCGCTGACCATCGGCTCGGCCCTGCTGCTCCTACTGCGGGTGGCGACGGGATCGGCGGTCTCCGGGTGGATCACCGGAGCCGTCATGCTCTGGTTCACGTCCTGCTGGCTGCTGCTGCCGGTCCGGCACCTGCACAACGGCAAGTGCACCCGGCCGCCGGACGACCCCGGTCCGGGCCCCCGCGCGTGATGGTCCGGGCCCGACCGTGATGGACGCTGTTGGTTAATCTGGGGCCCGCGTGACGACGGCCTGCATGACCCCATGAAGGACTGCCGACGTTTCGGCCGCGCCCGCCCGGCAAGACGCCCGCCATGACGATCAACCTGCATTCAAAGCCCCGCACCGTGGTCATCACCGGCGCCACCGCGGGAGTCGGCCGGGCCTGCGTACGGGCCTTCGCCGCCAGGGGCGACCGTCTGGTGCTGGTCGCCCGGGGCGCGGCCGGGCTGCGCGCCGCATCCGCCGAGGCGGAGGCCGCCGGCTCGCCGGTGCGCACCATCCTGGCGGACGTGGCCGACCCCGAGGCCTGCGAAGCGGCGGCCGCTCGGGCCGAGGCCGACTTCGGCCCGATCGACGTCTGGGTCAACGACGCCTTCGTCTCGGTGTTCGCGCCCTTCACCGAGATCAGCCCCACCGAGTTCCGCCGGGTCACCGAGGTCACCTACCTCGGCTACGTCAACGCCACCCGGGCCGCGCTACGCCGGATGCTTCCGCGCGACCACGGCACCATCGTCCAGGTCGGCTCGGCGATCGCCTACCGGGGAATCCCGCTGCAGAGCGCCTACAGCGGCGCCAAGCACGCCCTCCAGGGCTGGCACGAGGCGCTGCGCTGCGAGCTGCTGGCAAGCGGGTCCGGAGTGCGCGTGACCATGGTGCAACTGCCCGCGGTCAACACCCCGCAGTTCGACTGGGTGCTCAACCGGCTGCGCGGCCGGGCCCGGCCCGTCCCGCCGGTCCACCAGCCCGAGCTGGCCGCCCGAGCGGTCCGCTACGCCGCCGACCACCCCGGGCGCCGCGAGTACTGGGTGGGCGCCAGCACCGCGGCCACCCTGATCGCCAACGCGCTCGCCCCCGGTCTGCTCGACCGCTACCTCGCCCGTACCGGGATCGACGCCCAGCAGGAGGCCGGGCCGCGCAGCGCGCAGGACCAGGCCAACCTCTGGGCACCGGGCGACGCCACCCGGGACCACGGCGCCCACGGCCGCTTCGACGAGGAGGCCCACGAGCACAGCGCCCAGCTGTGGGCCTCCCAGCACCACGGTCTGCTCGCCACCGGCGGAGCCGTGCTCCTCGGCGCCGCTGCCCGCGCGCTCGCCCGCGGGCGGTGAGCGGCGGTGCACCGCAGCACGGGCACCACGCCGAGCCGCTGCCCGTCCGCCTCGTCGACCCCTGCGAACTCGCCAGATATGTCATGCATGCGACACCAACGACCAGTTGACGCCACGCCACCAATCAGACGCACGCCACCAATCAATCGACGGGCCCGGTGTGCTGCTCCTCGGCTTCCTGTGCGGCCTCAGTGGCGTGGTCATGGGGAGCCTTCCCTGCGCTCGTCCTCGTCGACGATCTCGGCGTCCACGACTTCCTGCTCCTCGCCCTGGGGGGCGCCGGCGCCTCCACTCGGCGCACCGGGGGTGGCCTGGGCGTAGATGGCCTGGCCGAGCTTCTGGCTGACCTGGGCGACCTTCTCGCTCGCCGTGCGGATCGCGGCGGTGTCCTGGCCCTTGAGCTTCTCCTTGAGCTCCGTCAGGGCGGTTTCGACCTCGCTCTTCACGTCGGCCGGGATCTTGTCCTGGTTGTCCCGGAGGAACTTCTCCGTCGTGTAGACGAGTTGCTCGCCCTGGTTGCGGGTCTCGGCGGTCTCACGCCGGCGGCGGTCCTCCTCGGCGTGCTGTTCGGCCTCGCGCATCATCCGGTCGATCTCCTCCTTGGGCAGGGAGGAACCGCCGGTGACGGTCATCTTCTGCTCCCGGCCGGTGCCGAGATCCTTCGCGCCGACGTGCATGATGCCGTTGGCGTCGATGTCGAAGGTGACCTCGATCTGTGGCAGACCGCGCGGCGCCGGCGGCAGGCCGGTCAGCTCGAACATGCCGAGCTTCTTGTTGTACGCGGCGATCTCGCGCTCGCCCTGGTAGACCTGCACGGTCACCGAGGGTTGGTTGTCCTCGGCGGTCGTGAAGACCTCCGAGCGCCTGGTGGGGATCGTGGTGTTGCGCTCGATCAGCCTGGTCATGATGCCGCCCTTGGTCTCGATGCCGAGGGACAGCGGAGTGACGTCCAGCAGCAGGATGTCCTTGACCTCGCCCTTGAGGACACCAGCCTGGAGCGAGGCGCCGACAGCCACCACCTCGTCCGGGTTGACGCCCTTGTGCGGGTCCTTGCCGGTGAGCTTCTTCACCAGGTCCGTGACGGCCGGCATCCGGGTGGATCCGCCGACCATGATCACGTGGTCGATGTCGGCAAGCTTGATCTTCGCGTCCTTCACCGCCTGGTGGAACGGCCCTTCGCAGCGATCCAGCAGGTCGGCGGTGAGCTGCTGGAACTGGGCACGGGTGAGCTTCTCGTCCAGGTGCAGCGGGCCCTCGGCTGAGGCGGTGACGTACGGCAGGTTGATCGTCGTCTCGCTGGCGGCGGACAGTTCGATCTTCGCCTTCTCGGCGGCCTCACGCAGGCGCTGGACGGCCATCTTGTCCTTGGACAGGTCTATGCCGTAGCCGTTCTTGAACTGCTTGACCAGGTGGTCGACGACGCGCTGGTCCCAGTCGTCGCCGCCCAGGTGGGTGTCGCCGTTGGTGGCCTTCACCTCCACCACGCCCTCGCCGATCTCCAGCAGGGAGACGTCGAAGGTGCCGCCGCCGAGGTCGAAGACCAGTACTGTCTGGTCGTTCTCCTTGTCCAAGCCGTACGCGAGGGCGGCGGAGGTCGGCTCGTTGATGATCCGCAGCACCTTCAGGCCCGCGATCTCGCCGGCCTCCTTGGTCGCCGTGCGCTGGGAGTCGTTGAAGTACGCGGGCACCGTGATCACGGCGTCCGTCACGTCCTCACCGAGGTAGGCCTCAGCGTCCCGCTTGAGCTTCTGCAACACTCGGGCCGAGATCTCCTGCGCGGTGTAGCGCTTGCCGTCCACCTCGCTCTTCTCCGGGAAGCGCCAGTCGCCCTCGCCCATGTGCCGCTTCACCGAGCGGGCCGTGCGGTCGACGTTGGTCACCGCCTGCCGCTTGGCCACCTCGCCGACCAGCACCTCGCCGCCCTTGCCGAAGGCCACCACCGACGGGGTGGTGCGCGCACCCTCGGTGTTCGTGATGACGGTCGGCTCGCCGCCCTCCAGCACGCAGACCACCGAGTTCGTCGTCCCCAGATCGATACCAACCGCGCGTGCCATCGCCAGACCTCCTCTCTTCCCCTACGCGCCTTACCTCAGGAGGAGAAGCGAAACGTGAGCCCCGGGCCCGGATGGCAAAGCCCATCACCCAGGGACAGCACGTCAGGAGGGCACGGGCGCCCCCAACGGCCCGGCCTCGGGCTGGCTGCCTAGCGGTCCGGCGGGCTCCGGCACCGCCTCTGACGTATCCGGCTCCTGCTCCGCTCCGCGCTCTGTCAGCGTCGTCCGGCGTGCCGCCGCATGTACCGAGGCCACCGTCTGCGGAGCGGCCGGGGAAGTTGCGCGGGAAGGTGCGCAGCGAGTGGCGGCCGGAGGCGGGGCCCGGCCCATTGCCGGTGCAGCCCCGGCGACCGGCCTGGTGGATCCGGGCGCCGGCGGCGAGGGTCAAAGGCCGCGCCGGTGCGCAGCAGGTCCTGCAGCACCTCGCGGGAGCTGGGGTTGACGTCGAAGCTCAGCTCGGCGGAGGCCTGGCGCCCGTGGACCACGGCCGCGGCGACGGCGTAGTCGCGCAGGCCCGGGTTGGCGGAGGAGCCGAGCACCGCCTGGCCGGTCTGGGTGCCCGCCACCTCGTGGACCGGGACGACGTTGCCGGGCGAGCTGGGCCTGGCGACCAGCGGCTCCAGGGCGGAGAGCTCGATCCGGTCGGTGAGGTCGTGGCAGCAGCCCGGTTCGGCCGTGATCCGGCGGAAGTCCTCCTCGCGGTACCCGGCCACGGCGGTCACCGGGTGCGCAGGGCCTGCTCGCACTCGTGGCAGCGCCGCTCGGCCAGCAGGGGCGGATACCACGGCTCGCCCGGCCGGGTCGGCCGGTAGTGGGTGTGCTCCATGGGACCGCTCTCCAGCCCGCAGAGCGTGTACGGCTGAGGGTCCTCAGGCACGTCGGGATCGGCACCGGCGGCATGCACCGCGACCACAGCAGGTCCGACACCCTCCGGGCCGAGCTCCCCTTCCGGCTCCAGCTCGAAGAGCACAATGATCGATCCCATGCGTCGAGGCTCGGGCACCGCCGACGCCCCCACATCCGGGGTGGGCCGTCCGAGGTCGGGCGAGCTCCTCGTAGGACAGGCTGTCGGATCCTGCTCACCGTCGGGCATTCGTCGGGATGGCCTCCCCCGGCGGCACGGAGGCCCGGTATGACGTAGCGTGCGTGACATGAATGGCCACAACGCTGCCGTCCAGACCGTGGGGGTCCGATCCCTCCAGGAGGTCTTCGACGCGCTGGCGCAGACCGACGGCCTCCCCGCGTCCTCCAGCGGTTACCGGCTCGGCGTGATGAATGCCTACCGATGGGCGCTCGGCACCCAGGTCGCCGGTCCCATCACCCGCGCGGCCGCCGTGGGGGACACCGTCCCCTGCCGGACTCAACTGCTGGCCGAGTGCCAGGCCGCCGCCGTGGAGATCCGACACGGAGCACCGGCGCAGACCGATCCTGACTACGCACTCGGCGCCTACGAAGCCATGGCCTGGCTGTGCGGCCACCACGACGAACACCCGTAGGAACCGGTCCAGTGCCTCCGACCATTCGCCACGCCCCGGTCGACGCCCAGGGCCCGCCTGCGTACCTGTCGGCCACGGCGAACGCCGTCTGCGGATACCTGCTCTGCTTGCGCGACGACACGGGACGCAACCGGACGGTCCCGGTGGCTGTTACTGGCCGCCTCGGCCCCGCCGGCCACCCGGTGTACGCCGACCAGGACGGCACGGTGCAAGTTGAGATCACCGACGACGGCCGCCACCGCGCACTTACGTGGGGGGCCGCCCCGATCATCGCCGCCATGCCGTTGATCTGATAGCCGTGCCTGCGAGAGTCCTGCCGTCCGCTTGTCACACGGTCATCGAAGACGCGGTTGCTGCTGGTGGGTCCAATGAACGTCAATGACACGCCCCCGATCGGCTTGATGTGCCTGCGCGCAGCCGGCTGGACTCCGGCGAGACTCGTCGCCTCGCGTGGTTCGCGATCTGTCCCACTGACTGATGAGTGTCTCCGCGGCGAAGCTGCTCGGGAGATCGTTCCGGCGCCCGGCCGGAAAGACCACCCCCGCCGTACGGCCGGGGCGGTGTACGCCCCTTTGAACCGGGCAGGCGCGGTGGGTGATGAAGGAGGCTGTAGATCATGTTGGTCCTGCTGCTGGCTCGGAGTCCCTGCCGCCGACGGCACTGTCGATCCTCGGCTGTCTCCACCCCGACCAGCTGCGGGCACTACGCGAGGGCATGACAGGCCGCCGGCGGCTTCGGCTCCGGCCTGCCTGGCGGCGGCCGCCGCTGCGCTCCCGCCACCTCGCCGGCGTCAGCGCCGGAACCGCCGTACTCGCCGCCCTGTACGGAGAGCAGTTCCTCCGTTGCCTTCCGCCGCGGGCGTGACGGCGAATTGCTTGCCCACGCATGAACAGACGCACGACACCGCGTGCGCACCGAAACCCGCCAGACCTCACGAGAGGACGGGACCATGAACACTGGCAAGAAGAACGACACCCCACAGCCTGACGAAAACACCCCGCAGTCTGACGAAAGGACACGGGAGCGGTCCGCAGAGGAACGCCACATCGTCGCCCCCACGCCGAAGGACGTCCGGGCCAAGGCCGAGGACGACGAGACCCCCGAGCCGCCGCCAGCCGACACCCGGGCGCCGTGACCGCCAGCCGGACGGCAGCCTACCCACCGGTGGCAAACCGCTGCCCTGGCCGATGCCGGTCAGGGCAGCAGCGGGATGCCACGCTGGCATTTGAGGATCTCCCGACTTCGCCATCGGCTGAGACAGGCTCACCGCCACCTGTCCGCGCAGTGGCCACGGGCGGCCGCTGGATCGACCCCACCACTCCGCGCGAGTGTGCAACGTACGACAGCAAAATCAGGGACGCACCTTGCGGGCTTTCGTCCCGGGCACCCGCGACCGGGCTCAACTATTGAGCAGCCGGTTGAAGAAGGAGCGATACTGCTGGAGTGCCAGCCGCAGGTCCTCGGTCTGCACCTCGCCCCCACGGTTCCACTGCTGCTCCAGGCCTCGCTTGTGGTCCGAGAAGGAGGCAGCCAGGCGCCGCATCAAATCGGCGACCAGTGCGTCCGCCGAGCGCACCGCCTCCTGGGGATCGTCGACGAACTGGCTCTGGACCTCCTGCCAGCGGGACCTGAACTCATGCTCGTCCTCCGGGGCGAACAGCGGCTCCTCACCAGCGTCGCGCGTGCTCTCGCTCGGCTGTTCCGCGGTCTCCCGTTCCCCAGGGGTTCCGCCCTCGTCGGCGGTCTCCCGGCCCTCGGGCTCCCCGTTCTCCGCCGGTCCGGCTTCCTCCTCCCTCGTCCCGGCGCCCGCATCGGCGAGTCCACCAGTGGCCTCGCCCGGGTAGACCGGCCGGTCCTCCGCCGTTTCCGTCTCCTGCCGGTCCTGGCCCACGGGTTCCTTCTCCGCCTCGGGGGAACGGGCCAGATCCTCGGTGGTCAGGCGCTCTTCGTCATTCCCGGCGCTGCCTTCGTGTTTCATCTGCTTGATTCGCTTTCATCGTCTTGGTGGCCACTGTCGCTTTGCGTGTTCCGGACGCCGTCTCACCTTCGACCGCCGGCCGACCCGCGATGACCGTCACCGAGCAACTCGTCGAAGAGCGCGCGATAGTGCACCATCGCGCCGCGGAGCTCCTCGGTGGTCGCGTCGTGATCACGGATGTGCTCGTTCACCGCGTGGGCGGCCCGAAAGTGCTCCAAAGTACGTCCATGCTCCACGGACAGGTCCCGGACCTTCTGCTCGTAGCCCTCCGTTGGGTATCCGCGTTCATGCATGAGCACGGTCACGAGCCGGTCGGCCTGCTGCACCGCCACGCCTGGCTGGTCCACGAACTGCCGCTGGACCTGTGTCCAGTCCTCGGCATACCGGTCCCGCATCGCGTCCGGCAGCGGCTTGATGTCAAGTTGGTCGTGGCGCTGCTCGCGGGCACGCAGCTCCCGCTCTGCGGCGAACCTGCTCTTTGAGTGCTGGACGGTCCGGTCGTATTCGGGTCCGAAGCGCTTCTGGAGTCGGCGGTGCCGGATGAGGTACCACGTTGCAACGGCCAACAGAATGAGAACAACCGCAATGGGAACGATGATCGCAATAAGCGTTCCTGTGGACATCGGGTCCTCCCTGAGGCTCTGATGGCCAGAGCGGGTGCCCGGAATCGGCAGCTCAAAACTCGGTCGCGGGATCAAGACTGCCTGCTCTGCCGTCCGTCGAATTCCTGGACCGTGGAGCCTGAGCCCACCGTGCGACACCTCCCGTTGACCGTGGAGGCACCGCGACCGCTGCCGGAACCCACCGCCGCACTGACGGCCGCGCGCCGGTTCGAGCGGTCGACTTCGGCAGCGCAGGGGGTGGTTTCGACGCGGGCTGCGGGGCAAGCTCGAAGGCGGACAGCTTTCCTCACTGGGAGGGAGCCGCTCATGTCCGAGCACATCCTGGTGAACACCGGCAACGCCATCGGGCCCGTCCTGCGAAACACCGCGCTGGCGACCGACGAGACCGTCGTCTGCCGCGTGGAAGGCGAGATCGACCAGACCCAACAAGCGAGGCTGGAGAACGCCCTCGCGCGCGCCGTCAGGGACCGCCCGCACCAGCTCGTCGTCGATCTGGCCGGTGTCACCTTCTGCGACTCCTCCGGCCTGAACACCTTCCTCCAGACCCTCCAGGACACCGCACTGGCCGGCACCCGACTCGTCCTGGCAGCCCTCTCACCGCAGATCCGCCGACTACTGGAGATCACCAGCACCGACGAACTGTTCACCATCCGTGACAGCATCCACGCGGCCCTCCACACCGACCGCCCGCATCAGCGGAGCCGGCCATGAACATTCCGTCACGCTACGCGATCACCCTGCCTGGCGTCCCCGGCCCGCCGGAAGTCGTCATCGTCCACGCCACCGGCGAGGCCACCCGAGTCGACCAGCCGGTGTTCTTGGACGCCGCCGCCACCTTCCGCGTCGAAATCGTGGCCGGAATCGCCCGGCCCGCTCCACCCCCGCAGACGCCCGGGACACGCCATCTCGCTCACGGAACATCCGAGCGGGGCACCGAACTGCGGCCGATCGGCAAGTCTGTCTGGGGCGAGTGCCCGCTGCGGTGATACTGCCCAGGACCCGGGCAACCCTGACGCTCTGCCACCCCGCTCCGTGCCGGGCGGGTTTCACACCGGCGCCGACGGGTTACCCGCGCACACGGGCTCCACACCGGTGCCCAGGGCCAGAACCGCGCTGTGGAGGAGTTGCGTGATGAAGGTTTCCGATTATGTGCTCGAGCGGCTGCGTGACTGGGAGGTCAAGTACGTCTTCGCCTACCCCGGTGACGGCATCAACGGGCTGCTGGCCGCCTGGGGCCGCGCCGAGGACCGGCCCCGGTTCATCCAAGCGAGGCACGAGGAGATGGCCGCCTTCCAGGCCGTCGGGTACGCCAAGTTCTCCGACCACACGGGAGTCTGCGCCGCCACCTCCGGCCCGGGCGCGATTCACCTCCTTAACGGCTTGTACGACGCCAAGCTCGACCACGTCCCGGTGGTCGCGATCGTCGGGCAGACCGACCGCAGTGCCATGGGCGGCTCATACCAGCAGGAAGTCGACCTCGTGGCCCTGTACAAGGACGTGGCCTCGGAGTTCTGCGAGATGGTCACTGTCCCCGCCCAGCTGCCCAACGTCCTCGACCGGGCCATGCGCATCGCCGCGACACGCCGCACGGTCACTGCGGTGATCATCCCCGCCGACGTGCAGGAACTCGACTACGAGCCGCCGGCGCACGCCTTCAAGCAGGTCCCCTCCAGCCTCGGCATCCCGCACTATGCCCCCGTCCCCACGGACGAGGATCTGGCGAAGGCGGCGGAGATCCTGAACGCCGGCGAGAAGGTGGCGATGCTGATCGGGCAGGGCGCCCGGCACGCCCGCCCCGAGGTCGAGCAGGTCGCCGACCTGCTCGGCGCCGGTGTGGCGAAGGCACTGCTCGGCAAGGACGCGCTGCCCGACACCCTGCCGTACGTGACCGGCTCGATCGGCCTACTCGGTACCCGGGCCTCCTACGAGATGATGCGCGACTGCGACACCCTCCTCGTGGTGGGCTCCAGCTTCCCCTACACCCAGTTCCTGCCCGACTTCGACCAGGCACGGGCCGTACAGATCGACCGCGACCCGTCCATGGTTGGCCTGCGCTACCCGTTCGAGGTCAACCTCGTCGGCGATGCCACCGAGGCGCTGCGCCGTCTGATCCCCCTCCTGGAGCGCAAGGCGGACCGCAGCTGGCGCAAGACGGTGGAGGACAACGCGGCGCGCTGGTGGGAGGTCATGCAACGCCGCGCCGAGGTCACCGCGGACCCGGTCAACCCGGAGTACGTCGTCCACGCGCTGGACGCGCTGCTTCCCGAGAACGCGATCGTGGCTGCGGACTCCGGCTCGGCGGCCAACTGGTACGCCCGCCACCTGCGCTTCCGCGACGGCATGCGCGGCTCCCTCTCCGGCACCCTCGCGACCATGGGGCCGGGGGTGCCGTACGTGATCGGCGCGAAGTTCGCCCACCCGGACCGGCCGGCGATCGCGATCGTCGGCGACGGCGCCATGCAGATGAACGGCCTCGCCGAACTGATCACCGCCGCCAAGTACTACCAGGAGTGGGCCGATCCGCGCATGGTCGTGGCGGTGCTGAACAACCACGACCTGAACCAGGTCACCTGGGAGATGCGCGCCATGCAGGGCGCACCGCAGTTCGAGCCCTCGCAGAGCCTGCCCGACGTGCGCTATGCCGACGTCGCCCACATGTTCGGCTTGGGCGGGGTCCGGGTCGAGACGCCCGACCAGGTGGAGGCGGCGTGGCGTCAGGCGCTCGCCGCGGACCGGCCGTTCGTCATCGACTTCCGCACCGATCCCGCGGTGCCACCCATCCCGCCCCACGCCACCTGGGACCAGATCAAGGCCGCCGCCTTCGCCGTTCTGCACGGCGACAGCGACCGGGCCTCCGTGGTCCAGCAGGGTGTGAAAGCCAAGATCCAGGACTTCCTGCCCGGCAGCGGGCGGAGCTGACCGATGCCCAACCGCAGGAAGGGAAACCTCGCCGGTCAGGAGGTGGACCTCGCCGCACTGGAGCGCGCGCTGCGCGCGGAGGTGGCCGGCGAGGTCCGGTTCGACGCGGGCAGCCGCGGCGCGTACGCGACCGACGGCTCGAACTACCGCCAGGTCCCGCTCGGCGTGGTCGTGCCCCGCACGGTGGAGGCCGGAGCCGTCGCGGTCGCCGTGTGCTCCCGGTTCGCCGCCCCGGTGCTCTCGCGCGGCGGGGGCACCAGCCTCGGCGGGCAGTGCACCAACACCGCGGTGGTCATCGACTGGACCAAGTACTGCAACCGGCTGGTCTCGGTCGACCCGCAGGCACGGACCTGCGTGGTCGAACCGGGCATCGTCCTCGACGAGCTCAACCGCCAGCTAGCCCCGCACAGCCTCCAGTTCGGGCCGAAACCCTCCACGCACAGCCACTGCGCGTTGGGCGGGATGATCGGCAACAACAGCTGCGGCGCCTCCGCGCAGGCCTACGGCAAGACCGCCGACAACGTCCGCCGCCTGGAGGTCCTCACCTACGACGGCGCCCGGTTCTGGGCCGGTCCCACGAGCGACGAGAAGTACGCGCGGATCGTGGCCGCCGGCGGGCCGGCGGCACGCCTGTACCAGGGGCTGCACGACCTCACCGCCCGCCACCTGGCGGAGATCCGCCGCGGCTACCCGAAGATCCCTCGCCGGGTCTCGGGCTACAACCTCGACGCTCTGCTGCCGGAGAACGGCTTCCACGTGGCCCGGGCCCTGGTGGGCAGCGAAGGCACCCTGGTGACCGTCCTGCACGCCGAACTGGAACTGGTCGACGTCCCGGCCGCCGAGGCGCTGCTCGTCCTCGGCTTCGACGACATCTACGCCGCCGCCGACGCCGTCCCCACCCTGCTCGAACACAGCAGCCCCACAGAGCTGGAGGCCATCGATGGGCGCATGGCGCAGCTGATGCGCGAGGAGCACGCCTACCTGGACTCCCTGGAACGCCTGCCCGCGGGCGACAGCTGGCTGATGGTGCAGTTCACCGGCGACACGAAGGAGCAGGCGGACGCCCAGGCGTACGAGCTGCTGCGGGCGATCGGCCGGGGCGAGCACGATGCGTCGGTGGCGCTGTCCGACGATCCGGCGCGCGAGCACGAGATGCTCAAGGCCCGCGAGGCGGGCCTGGGGGTGACCGCACGGCCGCCGGACGGGTCCGAGACGTGGGAGGGCTGGGAGGACTCCGCGGTGGCCCCGGAGAAGCTGGGCGCCTACCTGCGTGATCTGGAGCGGCTCTTCGTCCGCTACGGTTACCAGCAGGCTTCCCTGTACGGGCACTTCGGGCAGGGCTGCGTGCACACCCGCATCCCGTTCGCCCTGCGCGAGGGCAAGGGCATCGAGGCGTTCAGGGCGTTCCTGTTCGACGCGGCCGACCTGGTCGCCTCCTACGGCGGCTCGCTGTCGGGCGAGCACGGTGACGGGCAGGCCCGCGGCGAACTGCTGCCCCGCATGTTCACCCCCCGGCTCGTCGAGGCGATGGGCGAGGTCAAGGCGCTGTTCGACCCGGGCAACCGGATGAACCCCGGCAAGGTCGTCCACCCCCACCGCGTCGATGCCGATCTGCGCCTGGGCGCCGACTGGCGCCCCGCACCCCGGCAAACGCACTTCGCCTTCGCCGACGACCGGCACGACTTTTCCCAGGCGGTGCTGCGCTGTGTGGGCATCGGCAACTGCCGCACCCATCGGGGTGGAGTGATGTGCCCCTCCTACCGCGCCACCGGGGAGGAAGAACACTCCACCCGCGGCCGGGCCCGGCTGCTGTTCGAGATGCTCGGCGGCCACGACGACTCCCCGGTCACCGCCGGGTGGCGCTCCCCCGAGGTCCGCGACGCCCTCGACCTGTGCCTGGCCTGCAAGGGATGCAAGTCCGACTGCCCGGTCGGCGTCGACATGGCCGCTTACAAGGCCGAATTCCTCGCCCACCACTACGAGGGCCGGCTGCGCCCCGCCGCCCACTACGCGATGGGCTGGCTTCCCCTGTGGGCACGACTGGCGCGCACGGCGCCGGGCCTGGCGAATGCCGCCCTACAGGCCCCCGGCCTGGGGCGTATCGGGAAGATGCTCGCCGGCGTGGACCCGCGCCGCACCGCACCGCTGTTCGCCGACCGGTCGTTCCAGCAGGACTGGCGCCGCTCGGGCAGGCCGCAGCCCGATCCACGCGATCCACGCACCGTACTGCTGTGGCCGGACACCTTCACCAACAACTTCCACCCGCACATCGCCCAGGCGGCTGTCCAGGTCCTCGAGGACGCCGGCTTCCAGGTCGCCGTCCCTGACGGGCCGGTCTGCTGCGGCCTGACCTGGATCTCCACCGGCCAGCTCGTCACCGCCCGCCGCGTCCTGAAACGCACCATGCGGGCGGTGCGGCCGTGGCTGGAAGCCGGCACGCCGATCATCGGCCTCGAACCCTCGTGCACCGCGGTCTTTCGCGACGACGCCCCCGACCTGCTGGCCGGCGACCAGGACATTCAGCGCCTGGCCGCGCAGACCCGCACCTTCGCCGAGCAGCTGACCCGCCACGCCCCGGACGGCTGGCACCCCCCGCAAGCCGGCCGGGCCGCGACCGTGCAAACGCACTGCCACCAGCACGCCGTCCTCGGCACCAGCGCGGACCGCGAACTGATGCGCCGCGCCGGCATCGCCGCGAACCTCCTCGACGAGGGCTGCTGCGGCCTGGCCGGGAACTTCGGCTTCGAACAAGGACACTACGACCTCTCCCAGGCCATCGCCGAACAGGGCGTCCTGCCCGCAGTGCGCGACACCGCCCCCGACGCCCTCGTCCTGGCCGACGGCTTCAGCTGCCGCACCCAGATCGACCAGGCCGACACCGGACGGCAGGCCCTGCATCTGGCCGAAGCCCTCGCCCTGGCCCTGGACGGAGAGCTGCCCGGCGACCATCCCGAGCAGACGGTCCCCCGCCCGCAGCCTCATCCCGCAGCAGCCCGCCTGCTGAGCGCAGGCGTCGCCGGCGCCGCGGCCGGCCTGGCCACGGGTGGAGTGCTTGCGGCCTGCCACCGCCGCCACACCCGGAGGGCGACACGATGAGATCCCTGCACGAGCGGCTACACCGCGAGGCCCGCGCCTACAGCGGCGATGACGACCGCCCCCTCGCCTCCTACGCCGGTCTCATGGGCCTCTACGCCACCGCCGCCGCCGGCGTCGCCGCTGCCGCCCGGGCCACCGGCCGTGCACTGCCCGATCCGACCCCGTGGGACGTCACGCTCACCGCGTTGGCCACGCACCAGTTGTCCCACCTGATCGCCAAGGATCCGGTCACCAGCCCGCTGCGCGCACCGTTCACCCGTTTCGAAGGCACCACCGGGCCGGCCGAACTGGCGGAGGACGTGCGCGGCACCGGCGCCCGCAAAGCGATCGGCGAGCTGGTGACCTGCCCGTTCTGCACCGGCCTGTGGGTCGCCACCGCCTGCACCGCCGGGTCGATCTTCGCGCCGCGCGCCACCAGACTCGTCACCGCCGCACTCGCTGCCCTGGCGGCGGCCGACTTCCTTCAGTTCGCCCGCACGGCGGCCCAACACGCAGCTGACGACGCGTCATGACAACCGATGCCGCCGCGACCGTCGAGGACCTGCGCGCGCAGGTCCTCGAATTCCCCACCGACGCCCCCGAGGCCGACGGCACCCTCGCCTGGGAATCGACCACCATGGTCCTGGTCCACGCCCGCAGCGGGGACACTGCCGGCCTGGGCTGGACCTATGGCGCTCCCGCCACCGCCCAGGTGATCACCGGTCAGTTGCGTGACCTCGTCGTCGGCCGTCCGGCCTTCGACATCCCGGCCGCCAACGAGGCGATGAGCCGCGCCGTGCGCAACACCGGCCGCCCCGGCCTGGTCGCCGGCGCCATCTCCGCCGTCGACATCGCCCTGTGGGACCTCAAGGCCCGCCTCCTCGACATGCCGCTGATCGACCTGCTCGGCGCCGCCCGGCGCGAGGTGCCCGTCTACGGCAGCGGTGGTTTCACCACCTACGGCCACCGCCAGCTGGCCGACCAGCTGCGGGAGTGGGCCGAGCAGGGTTTCACCCGCTTCAAGATCAAGATCGGTGAGGAGTGGGGCGCCCGGGAACGGCGGGACCTGGAGCGTACCGAGCAGGCCCGACAGCTGATCGGCGACGACGCCGATCTCTACGTGGACGCCAACGGCGCCTACACCCGTAAGCAGGCCGTCCGCCTCGCACACTCGCTCGCCGGGTGGGGGGTGAGCTGGTTCGAGGAGCCCGTCTCCTCCGACGACCTGGCCGGTCTCGCCCTCGTCCGCGACGCGGTCACCACCGACGTCGCGGCCGGCGAGTACGGCTACCACCTGCCCTACTTCGCCCGCATGGCCCCGGTCGTGGACTGCCTGCAGGCCGACGCCACCCGCTGCGGCGGCATCACCGTGTGGCTGCGCGCCGCCGCCCTCGCCCAGGCCCACAATCTCCAGCTGTCGGGGCACTGCGCCCCGCACGTCCACGCCCATGCAGCCGCCGCGGTGCCGAACCTGCGCCACCTGGAATGGTTCCACGACCACGTCCGCATCGAGCACCTGCTGTTCGACGGCGCCCTCAGCCCCGACGGAGGCATCCTGCGCCCGGGACAGGAAGGCCGGCCCGGCCTCGGGCTGAGCCTGCGCAGAAAGGTTGCCGAGCGATTCCGTGCCCCGGGCTGACGCGGACCGGCGTGTCCTGGAGCGGGCTCGCTCAGTACAGCAACGGACGACCCGAGGGGGTCCGTAGGTCGAGCGGAGGCCGCGGGCGCTGCGGGGCGGGACGCTTGACCACCCTGATTCCGGTCATCTCCGTCACCTCCTTGATCACCGAGCGTGTGCCCGCCCCGGGCCCCTTCCATGCCTGCCACCGTCCGTCCGTCGCCTTCGAGGGAGATGAACCGTTGACCGCCCCCACCGCAGGCCCGCCCGCTCCCCATGTCCTGCGCGACTACGCGCTGCTCGCCGACGGCCAGCGTGGAGCCCTGGTGGGGCCGCGGGGCGACATCGCGTGGATGTGCGTACCCGGCTGGGACAGCGACGCCGTCTTCGCCGCCCTGATCGGCGGTGACGGCTGGTACACCGTCACCCCCACTCAGTCGTACGTGTGGGGCGGCTACTACGAACCGGGCAGCCTGATCTGGCGCAGCCGGTGGACTACCACCGGCGGCATCGTCGAGTGCCGCGAGGCCCTCGCCCACCCCGGGGACGCGCACCGGGCGGTGGTGCTGCGCAGGATCACGGCCGTCGACGGCGACGCCGACCTCGACGTGCAGCTGAACCTCGCCGCGGGCTTCGGCGCACACCCGCTGCGGAAGATCAGGCGCGACGAGGCCGGTTACTGGACGGGGCGGGCCGACGATCTGCACGTGCGCCTGCGGGGTTGCCCTGACGCCCGCGCCGACGGCTCGCTGTTGCGCAGCGGTGTGCGGGTGGAGGCTGGCAGGTCTCGCGACCTGGTGCTGGAGGTCTCCGACCGGCCGCTGCCGAGCCCCGAGCCGGCCGGAGCCCTGTGGCGGTCCACCGAGGCCGAGTGGGCCGCGCGCGTCCCCGGCCTGCACGGCGTGCTGGGGCAGCGGGACGCCCGGCACGCCTACGCGGTCCTCACGGGCCTGACCGGCCTTGCCGGCGGGACGGTCGCCGCAGCCACCACCAGCCTGCCGGAGCGGGCAGAGCAGGGCCGCAACTACGACTACCGGTACGTGTGGATCCGCGATCAGGCCTACATCGGCCAGGCCGCCGCCGCGAACGGCCTGCGCCCGCTGCTCGCGGACTCGCTGCGGTTCGTCACCGCCCGTCTCCTCGACCACGGCCCCAGCCTCGCCCCCGCCTACACCGCCGCGGGCGGCCCGGTTCCCGACCCGCGGAGGCTGGACCTTCCCGGTTACCCGGGTGGCTTCAACGTGGTCGGCAATCGGGTCAACCGCCAGTTCCAGCTCGACGTGTTCGGCGAGAGCCTGCTGCTGCTCGCCGCGGCCGCCCGCCACGACCTGCTGGATGTCGACGGGTGGCGCGCCGCCCAGATCGCCACCGACACGATCATCACCCGCCATGGCGATGAGGACGCCGGGATCTGGGAACTCCATCCGGACCGGTGGGCGCACAGCCGGTTGACCTGCGCGGCCGGGCTGCGCGCCATCGCCACCGCCCACCCCGCACAGGGCCGGGGCCTCGCGGCCCGCTGGGAGGCGCTCGCCGACCGCCTCATCGCCGGCACGGGCGCCGACTGCCTGCACCCCAGCGGCCGCTGGCAGCGCTCGCCCACCGATCCGGGGGTGGACGCGTCGCTGCTGCTGCCCGCCGTGCGCGGCGCCCTGCCCGCCGACGACCCGCGCAGCCGCGCCACCCTGGACGCCGTCCTGACCGACCTCGCCCAGGACCACTACTGCTACCGCTTCCGCCACGACCACCGCCCCCTGGAAGACGCCGAGGGCGCGTTCCTGCTGTGCGGATTCCTCGTCGCCCTCGCCCACCACCAGCAGGGCAACCAAGCCGAGGCGGTGCGCTGGTTCGAACGCAATCGCGCCGCCTGCGGACCGCCGGGCCTGTACGCCGAGGAGTTCGACGTCGCCCAGCGCCAGCTACGCGGCAACCTGCCCCAGGCCTTCGTCCACGCCCTTCTTTTGGAAGCAGCCGCCACGCTGGCCCGCACCCGGTGACCAAGGCGCCGCGTTACCTCCCGGCCGTGTCGCCCGCTGGGACCGTGATCATCGTGCACCGACACTCGCCGACCTCCCCGCGGTGGGGCTCGGGGCTCGCGCCTGACGCCACCTCAGGGCGACGGCGCCCGCCCCGAGCCTCTGGCCGGAAGCCGCGGCGAACGCCGTGGCGGGTCGGCGATGGCATGTCGTGGTCAGGCGTTGCGCTGGCCTGGCCTCGACTGGTGGGAGGGCGCCTGCGATGCGACGACATCAGCGAGCGAATCGACGGCCCCGCACGCCCGCGGCCAGCGAGATGTCGTGGCCGCGGGCCAGCTCGCGGTCCACCGCGAGCCGCAGCCGGACGGACACGCCACGGTCCACCTGGCCGGGAAGGTCGCGGACGGCAGGTGCATGTCAGGGCATCGCGGCGCTGTCGGCGTCCAGCAGGGCGAGGAGTGCGTCCCGGTGGAGGCCGGCGATGCCTTCGAGGAGGTCGGGATGGCGCAGCAGGGCGGCGGCTTCGCTGTCGCGGGGGCCTGGGACGGTCAGCCGGCGCAGGCCGCCAGCCTCGTCGCGGTGCTCGGTGCGCTCGAGCGCCTGGCGGGCGCGACCGGTCAGCGAGGGGTCGGCCAGGAAGCACGCCGCCCAGCTGACCACGGTCTCGTCGACCCAGGTACGCCACGCCATGCCCTCGTCGTCACCGAGGTCGGCCGCGGTGAGCCAGTCGAGCCGGCCGGTGCCACCCGGGCCGAGGAGGTGGAGCAGCTGCACGTCCAGGGCGGTGGGGTGGCGCAGGTGGGCGGCGAGGGTGGCGGCCTGGCGGGCCTGGGCCTCGGCCAGCGCGTAGTTGAGTGCGCCCGGGGGCGGCGGATAGGCGGCCAGGAGCCAGCGGGTGCAGGCGGCTATGACGGGTGTCAGATCGGCGGGCACGGCAGTCGGTCCCTCGGAAGCGTGCTCGCCTGCCCGGTGATCGGGTGCGCGAGCTGGTGCGCGGGGGCGGCACTGCCACCGCTTCGTGGACGACCAGTGTAGGCCGGGCCTGGCAGGGATCGGCATGCCCGGCGTCACGCCCGGCCGTGCGGGCGGAGCCGGGCCGGCCGGGCGGGCCTCCGATCGGTCCGCGCGCTCTGTGGCCGAGCAGTACCAGGCAGGACCGTGGTCCTGCCTGGTACTGCTCGGCGAGGAGGTTCAGGACTTGCCGCGGCCGGTGACGAAGTCGCGGGCCCGGTCGACCAGGCCGACGCCCGGGGCGAGGAGCTTGCTGGCCGTCGGAGTACTGGGCGCGGAGGGGTGCGGGCGGGTGGGAGCCATGGACTTGGCGCGGCGGATCTTGTCGCCGAGGTCGTCCAGCTGCTGCGGGGTGCAGGCCCGGCGCAGCATGGGGAAGAGGTTGTTCTCCTCGTCCTGGACGTGGGCGGCGATCTCGTTCATGAGTTGTTGCAGCAGCGGGCTCATCTGCGCGTCGTCGGTGTCCGTCTTCTCCAGCTGCTTGAGGATCTTCTCGATCCGGCCGTGGTCGGCGATCTCCTTGTCCGCGAGCCGGTCACCGTCCTGGATGTGCTTGCGCACCGCCGGGTACAGGTACTGCTCCTCGGCGACCGAGTGCCGCACCAGCTCAATGGTGACCTCGTCCACCATGTCACGCAGCTGCTGGCCGCCTGCGGTCATCGCCTGGATACGGGCGAACATCTCCTCGACCTCGCGGTGGTCGGTCATCAGCTCGTCGATCACGTTCCGGCCGTGCGCCATCGCACATCCGCCTCTCGTCCTGCCGGGTCGGGTCCATCCCGCCCAGCCCAGACATATCCCTGCCCGGCGCACGGCGCCTGCCGAGCCCGCTGTGGCCTCACCCGATCGGCCCTTCCGCGCACGGCACAGCGGCAGGCTGGTCGAACAGCATCGGGTCCCACAGCGCTGACCACAAGCCGATGCAGAGCCTCGGCGTAGACGAACAGGAAGCGGTGTGGGTCGTGTCCTGCGAGGTGCTGGCGGCCGGGCTGCGCAGGCCTGCGGGGGACCGCGATGTTCCACATCGGGCCGGGTGACGGCGGCATCGGGCCAGGTGACGGCAGCGAGGTATTCATCGCGCTGCGCGGACGGCCAGCGTGGCGCTCCTGAGCGCGCCCGTCACCGCCTTGGCCCGGTTCCTCGCCGAGACCAAGGAGTTGGTGCCCGACGGCGCGGAGCCTGCGCGCACCGACTGGGACTGGCGCATCCGTGGCTGCTGTCGGTCTGACGGCTGGCCGTGGGACCAGGCCAGGATCCGGAGGAACGCCACATCCCGCGATTCTGGGGCCTGCTGCCCGCTGCCCCTTCAGCCGATCGCGTTGGTGTCGGTGGTGGCCCGGCGCGGCCCGGGCCTCGGTGGCACGCTCGCGGCCTAGCGTGGCGGTCCGGTGCTGCGCGCGCCGCGGCCGCTGGAAAGCGGCAGACTTCGGAGAGGAGCGGGATCCGGTGACCGAGTACGGCTACTTCCTGTCGTGTGAGGAGTTCACTCCGGCCGAGCTGATCGACCAGGCCCGGCGGGCGCAGCAGGCCGGGTTCACCCGGCTCGCGATCTCGGACCACTTCCATC
This sequence comes from Kitasatospora sp. NPDC001159, assembly GCF_053598235.1. NCBI lineage: Bacteria > Bacillati > Actinomycetota > Actinomycetes > Kitasatosporales > Streptomycetaceae > Kitasatospora > Kitasatospora sp. NPDC001159. The sequence goes on along the minus strand of NZ_JBSFJV010000032.1, from coordinate 51,771 downwards.
CGTGGAACGAGGCGCAGGGCAACAGCGCGTTCGTGTGGTCGATGATCGGCGCGCTGTCGCAGGCCGTCGGCCTGCCGGTCACCACGCTGGTGACCTGTCCCACGGTGCGGCTGCACCCTGCGGTCACCGCGCAGGCCGCCGCCACCTCCAGCGTGCTGCTCGGCGGGCGCTTCGCGCTCGGGGTCGGCACGGGTGAGGCGCTGAACGAGCACATCCACGGCGACCGGTGGCCGTCCTTCGAGGAGCGCGCCGACATGCTGGAGGAAGCGGTCGACGTGATGCGCAGGTTGTTCGCGGGCGACCTGCTCAGGCATCGCGGACGGCACTACACCGTCGACAACGCCCGCCTCTACACCGCACCCGATGGGCCCCTGCCGATCCTCGTCTCCGCCTTCGGTCCGAAGGCCGCCGGGCTGGCCGGCCGGATCGGGGACGGGTTCGTCACCATGACCCCTGCCGCGGACCTGGTGGGCGCCTTCCGTGACGGCGGCGGGGAGGGCAAGAAGGTGGTGGGCGGGGTGAAGGTGTGCTGGAGCAGCAACCGGGAGAAGGCCGTCGACGTGGTGCACCGGCTGTGGCCGACCGAGCTGCTGCCTGGTGAGCTCGCCCAGATCCTCCCCACCCCAGCGCATTTCGAGCAGGCCAGCGAGCTGGTCACCCTCGACATGGTCGCCGACACGGTCACGTGCGGCGACGACGTGGAGGAGCACGTGGAGACGGTGCGCGCCTATGCGCGGGCGGGCTTCGACGAGGTGTACGTCGGGCAGATCGGTCCAGATCAGGAGGTTTTCTTCGACGCCTACCGCGAGCTCGTGCTGCCCGCCCTCCAACGCTGACCGGGGTGTCGCCCAGACGGGGCCGCGAAGCCGTCGACGGCGAATTGGACGGGCGGCGGCGCGGATGGCGCGTTGGCGACCGGCGGACTGCTGGTCAGCGGCGCGGCAGGTGGTGCCGCCGTGGTGCGATGGCGGTTGGCCGACAGGCCCGGCGGCCCGAAACCGCTCACCGTGACGGTGTGAGAGGCTACCGCTCGCCGCGCTGAGGAAGGCCGGGCGGGCGGCCCTGCGAGAAAGCCGTTCCCGTCACGGCCGGGCGGTGTTTCCGGCCCGCCGATCAGGGCACGCGGGGCGCATGGGGTGTCCCAGCCCCGCGCGAACCGCGCGCCGCCGCACACTTCGCGGTCGCCGTTCAACCCGTGGACTGGACCCGACGAGGCCCGTCGACCGTGCGGCGCCCCTGTGGCAGTGGAACCGATTGCGCGCCGTCCTGCTGCACGCTGCGCCCTCCGACTGCGGACCGGTCTGGCCGGGCCGCGGCTCGGCGGCCGGTACGCGTGTCAGCCCGATCCCTCTGGACCGTCGTCGTGCCAGCCGCTGGCCTCGCGGTCCTCCAGTCGCTCGCGCAGCCGGGCCAGAATGGCGCTGAGCAGACGGGAGACGTGCATCTGGGACACGCCGATCCGCGTCGCGATCTGCGCCTGGGTCCAGCCGTCCCAGAAGCGGAGCTTGAGCACGGTCTGCTCGCGCTCCGGCAGTTCCGCCAGCAGCGGACGGACGGCGGTGCGGAAGTCGGCCAGCTCGATGCCGGGGTCGCAGCCGCCGAGGCGGTCCAGTATCGCGCTGCCCGTCTCGTCGGTGTCACGTTCGCGCAGCGCGTCCAGCGAGTTCGGCCGGTAGACGCGGCTGGCAACCAGTCCCTCGATGGCCTGCTCGACGGTGATGTGGAGGTCCTCGGCGATCTCCTCCGGGTGCGGGAGGCGGGCGAGTTCCTGCTCCAGCCGGTCGGAGCCGCGGGCCACTGTCAGGTAGAGCTCCTGCATGCTGCGGGGCACGCGGACGGGCCAGGAGGTGTCGCGGAAGTACCGCTTGATCTCGCCGACGATGGTGGGGATGGCGTAGGTGACGAACTCGACGCCGCGGTCCGGGTCGTAGCCGTCGACGGCCTTGATCAGGCCGATCGTGCCGACCTGGAGGATGTCGTCCATGTCCTCGGAGCGGTGCCGGAAGCGGGCGGCGATGAAGCGGACCAGCGGCATGTTGAGCTCGATGATCGTGCCGCGCACGTAGCTGTAGGCGTGGGTCTCCCGGGCGAGGCCGTGCAGGCGCCCGAACAGCGCGTCGCTGAGCTCGCGCGCCTCGAACTTGCCCATCGCCCGCAGTTCAGCCTCGGTGAGGCGCTGCGGGAGATCGGACGGGAGGCAGTGGTGCGGGCCGTCCGTGCGCTCGGCACGGCTGGCGGTTTCGAGCGAGGTGGACACTTGCTTCTCCTGGGCTCGGGTGAACGCCCGGCGTCATCCGCCGGCTTCCTCCCCTGGGACCTGTGCCAGGCTTCTTCAAGCGACGGTCCCGGTGGCACCCGATGGGTGCGGAAGCGGCCGGTCGAGAGCAGCCGCTCCATCGGGGTTTTTACCCGTCATCCGATACATGAATCATATTTCGGGTGATTTATGGGTTTTCGCCGGGTACACGCGCCCGTGCAACGACCTCAGTGGGAGAAGGAGGAGGAGCGGTGGGATCCACCCAGTGGAAACGCTCCGGCGCATCGCCTTCCTCCTGGAATGGGAGGGCGCCTCGCCGTACTGCGTCCGGGCGTTCCACACGGCGGCCGACGCCGCCCACAGCCTGCCGCCGGGCCCGCCGGACGCCGTCCGTGCCCGGCAGCTGAGGGGCCTGGTGTGAAACCGCCCCTCCCGGGCAGACGCGGCGCGGGGCGGAGCCCGCCCCCTCGCACGAGAGGAGCGCACTCCATGGGTACCGAGGAAAAGCTGCGCAACGCCGCGGAGAAGGCCCACGGCAAGGCCAAGGAGGCCGCCGGCAAGGCCATGGGCGACCGGGTCGTCGAGGCCGAGGGCCGCGGCAAGCAGATGAAGAGCGACCTGAAGCAGGCCGCCGAGAAAGTCAAGGACGCCGGGAAGGACTGAGCCGGCGGCCGACGGTCGCCCCGCGCGACCGCCGGCCCGGCCGGCGGGAGAACCACCGTGAAGGCAGTGGCCTGACACGGACACCGCGACGTCCGCGTCGACTCCGTCCCCGGCCCGGCGGTCCGGGGGCTCCCGGACATCCTGGTGGAAGTCACCGCCACCGGACTCTGCGGAGCCGACCTGCGGTTCAGATGGGGAGCGATGAGGCCGGCAGCCTGACCGTGCACGCGCTCGGCGGTGAAGCCTCCGCGCTGGAGCGGGCGTTGACCGGAGACGCCCGGTGAACGCCTGGCTGCTGGCGGCCGCTCTCCTCGCCGCCGGCGGGATCGGCCCCTGCCTCTCGCTCGGGCTGCGCGGCGCGCCGCAACAGCGGCTGGCCGCGCTCAACCTCGCCGCGACGGTGACGTCCGTCGTCCTGCTGCTGCTCGCCCAGGGGTTCAGCCGCACCTCGTACACCGACCTGGCGCTGGACCTCGCCGTCCTCGCCCCCGCCGGGACGCTGGTGTTCACCCGCCTCCTGGCCGGGAGGCAGCGATGACGGGCCGGCACACCGTCGCGCTGGTCCTGCTGTGTGCGGGACCGCCGCCCTACTGCTCTCCGCCCTCGCCCTCGTCGTGCTGCCGGGCCCGTACCTGCGGCTGCACGCCCTCTCCCCCGCCGCCGCCCTGGGCGCGCCGCTGGTCGCCCTCGCCCTCGCGGTGGACACCGGCCGGGCCGGGCGGCTGCCAAGCTGCTGGTGATCGGCCTGCTGCTGGCGGTCGGCGGCATCGTCACCACGATGGCCGTCGCCCGGACGACCGTCCGAGCAGGAGGCGAAGCGGTGAACAACGCCCTAATCGTGATCACGCTGCTGCTCACCACCGTCACCGCGACCGCCGCCGCGCTCACCGGCGACCCGGTCCGGCAGGCTGCCGTCCTCGCCCTGCTCGGGCTCTGCCTCGCGCTGCTCTTCACCGTGCTCCAGGCCCCGGACGTCGCGCTCTCCCAGCTCGGTGCGGGCAGCGCCATCACCCCGCTGCTGATCCTGCTGACCGTCCGCCGGGTGCGCCACGAGGAACACCCCGACGACCGTCCGGACCGCACCGAGTGAGCCGCACCGCCCGGCTGCGGCTCTTCCTGACCGCCGCCGGCGTCCTAGCGGCCGCCCTGATCGCCGCCGCGACCGAGCTGCCAGGCTTCGGCGGTGTCCGACACCCGTACGGTGAGCGGGCGGTGGCGGCCGGACTGGCCCAGCGCACGGCCAACATCGTCTCCTCGGTCAACTTCGACCAGCGGGCCTTCGACACCCTGGGCGAGGAGGAGTCGATCCTGCTCGGCTCGGTGCTCGGCGCCGGCCTACTGCTGCGTCTCACTCGGGACGAGCGCAAGCGCCGGGCAGCCGCCGAACCCGTCCTGCCCAGCACCCGGCTGTTCGGGGCCGCCCTGCTGCCGGTCACCCTGCTGACCGGCGGATACCTCGTCGCCCACGGCCAGTTGAGCCCCGGCGGCGACTTCCAGGGCGGCGTCGTACTGGCCACCGCGCTGCACCTCGCCTACGTCGCCGCCGACTACCTGGTGCTCAAGCGGATCCGCCCGCTGGCCGTGCTGGACGTGGCGGACGCGCTGGCCGCCGGGGCCTTCGCCGCGCTCGGTCTGATCGGCCTTGCCGAGGGGGTCGGCTACCTCGCCAACGCCCTGCCGCTCGGCACCTTCGAACAGCTCTCCTCCAGCGGGCTGGTGGCCGTGGTGAACGCCGTCGTCGGCGTGGAGGTCGGCTCGGGCGTGGTGGTGCTGCTGGCGCACTTCCTGGACCAGGCGGTGGAGGTCGTTCCCCGGACCCCGAGGAGGAAGCGTTGAGCGTCTCGCCCTGGTCGTCGTCGCCTTCGTCCTGGTCCTGGCCGGTCCGCTGGTGAAGGCCGCGACAGCGCCCTTCCACTTCTGGCTGCCGGACGCGCACGCGGTGGCGCCGAGCCCGGTGTGCATGCTGCTGTCCGGAGTGATGGTCGAACTCGGCGTCTACGGCGTCGCGAGGATCCACCAGGTGGTGTTCGGCGGCGCAGGCGGTCTGCCGGAGGCCGTCGTCCGCGACACGCTGCTCGCAGCCGGGGTGCTCACCGCACTGGTCGGCGCCGTCATGTGCTGGCAGCAGCGGCACCTGAAGCGGATGCTGGCCTTCTCCACGGTCGGGCACATCGGCTTGTTCCTGGTCGGCGCGGCTCTGCTCACCCCGGCAGGCCTGGCCGGATCCGCGGTGTACGTGGCCGGCCATGCAGGCGCCAAGGCCGCCCTGTTCGGTCTCACCGGCGTCCTGCTCGACCGCTACGGCTCGGTGGACGAACACGGGTTACACAGCCGGGCTCGCGAACTCCGGCTGCCCGGGCTGCTGTTCGTCCTCGGCGGGCTGGCCCTGGCCGGGCTGCCGCCGTTCGGCACCGGGCTCGGCAAGGCCGTTGCCGAGGAGGCCGCCGGGCGCGAACTCGCCTGGCTGCCAGCCGTGTTCGTCCTGGTGTCCGCACTGACCGGCGGTGCGGTGCTACGCGCGGGCCTGCGGGTCTTCGGCGGAGTCGGCGCCCCGCCGTCCGAGCACCCCGAGGCGGCCGCGACCACCGGCGAGGGCGAGGAGCCGGAGATCTGTTCAGCTGACCGCCGACTGCCGACGCCGATGCTCGCCGTGCCGGGGCTGCTGCTGGCCGGCTGCCTGGCCGTCGGTGTCCTGCCGGGGGTCGGACGGGCTCTCGCTGCGGGAGCGGCGGCCTTCGCCGACCGCGCCGTGGTGGACCGCCTCCGGGATCGCACTGGGCCTGCTGTCCGCGCTGCTGGCCGCCGGCTTCGCCACCGCCGCCGTCCGCCGCGCCCCCCGGCGCGACACCGGCGGACTGTACCGGGCGGCCGTCCTGCCGCTGCGCCGCCTGCACTCCGGTCTGCTCGGCGACTACGTGGCCTGGCTGACCGTGGGCCTGGTCGCGCTGCTGGTGGCGGCGACAGCGCAGCTGTGAGCTCATCCGTTTCCGGTCCGCCCGCCCGGGTGGCCGCACGAGGCCGGACGGGAGTCCGGCCAACCCCGAGGAGGCGGCCCGTGCGCATACCCGGCACCGGACCGGTCCGCACATCAGGCTGGCCCGCGACACGCTCGGCGTCGAGATCCGCAGCGCCTGCGTCACCTGCTGGCCCTCCCCCGCCCCGGCAAGCCCCGTCGTGTCGCCACAGATCGACTTCGGCGCCGGCCGCGCCCGCTTCACCCGGTTCCACCTCCACCACGACCCCCACGGTCGCCGCTACTGGACCCGGCCGCCCTCAACAACACCCCCACCTCCGGTAGCCGTGTTGCCGCCCTGACCCTGTTGGCGCCTCGGCAAGAGCATGTGCGCATGTGCGCACGGAAGCGACCTAAGACGACCGGATGAGCACCGGCACTGATCTGGCAGACCGCCGCAGCGGCGGGCCGAGGAGCGTTTGGGCGTCGCCGTGTCCGTGCTGGCGCTGCTGGCCGGCCGCACCGGCTCGCTCTGCTGGAGCGGCCCGGCCGGGGCGAGGCGGACGTCACGACGCCGACCGAGGCCACGGGTGCCACCCGGCCATCTGTCAGCCAGCACCTCGCCAAACTCCGCCTGGCCGGCCTCGTCACCACCCGCAAGGACGGGCGACGGGCCGTCCACTCGCTGCACCTGCGCCGGCTCGTCGACGAGGCACTGAACGTCGCCGACCACCAGATCGGCCACCTGCCACCCACGACTGACTCACACATGCGGGGAGGGTGCGGACGGCCACACGGCAAATATGTGCACACGTATGCACATATTCTTTATGCTGGATTGACCACCCCACTGCCGACCGGGACGGGGGCCCATGCTGTCCGTGCTGTGCAACCGCACCTACCGCCACCTGTTCACCGCACAGGTCGTCGCCCTCGTCGGCACCGGCCTGGCCACGGTGGCGCTATCCCTGCTCGCGTACCGGGTCGCCGGCAGCAACGCCTCGGCGGTGCTCGGCACCGCGCTGGCGATCAAGATGGTCGCCTACGTCGCCATCGCACCGATCGCCGGCGCGCTCGCCGGACGGATACCCCGGCGGGCCCTGATGGTCGCGATGGACCTCACCCGGGCTGGCGTCGCGCTCACCCTGCCGTTCGTCACCCAGGTCTGGCAGATCTACGTCCTGATCTTCCTGCTCCAGGCCGCCTCCGCCGCCTTCACCCCGACGTTCCAGGCCACCATCCCGGACGTGCTGCACGCCGAACGCGACTACACCCACGCCCTGTCGATGTCCCGGCTCGCCTACGACCTGGAGTCCCTGTTCAGCCCGGCGCTCGCCGCGATCCTGCTGTCGGTGGTCTCGTACAACTGGCTGTTCACGGGGACCACGGTGGGCTTCCTCGCCTCCGCCGTCCTGGTCGTCTCGGCCGTCCTGCCCAAGCCCGCACCGGTCGAGCGCACCGGCGGGATCTACGCCGAGGCCGCCTTCGGCACCCGTCTGTTCCGGGTCACCCCGAGGCTGCGGGCCCTGCTCGCCCTCGACCTCGCGGTCGCCTCCGCCGGCGCCATCGTCTTCGTCAACACGGTCAACGTCGTCCGCGACCACTTCCACCGCCCAGCGGGGGCCGTCTCGCTGGCCCTCGGCGCCTACGGCGTCGGCTCGATGCTCACCGCCCTGCTGCTGCCCCGCCTGCTGGCCCGGGTCAGCGACCGAGCGATCATGCTGCCCGCCGCTTTCGCCCTGCCGGCCGTGCTCGCCGCCGTCGCCCTGATCACCGCTGCCCCCGCCGGCACCGGGACGTGGGTGGCCCTGCTCGCCGCCTGGGCCCTCGTCGGCGCCGGCAGCTCCGCCGTGCTCACCCCAGGCGGGAGGGTCATCCGCCGCTCCGCCGCCGACGCCGACCTGCCCGCCGCCTTCGCCGCCCAGTTCTCCCTCTCCCACGCCTGCTGGCTGCTCACCTACCCCCTCGCCGGCTGGCTCGCCGCAGGCGCCGGGCTGCCCGTCACCGCCGTCGTCCTCGGCATCGTCGCCCTGGCCGCCGCCGTCGGAGCCGCCGCTCTGTGGCCGTCCCTCGACCCCGAGACCCTCGACCACCTCCACACCGACCTGCCCGCCGGCCACCCCCACCTCGCCGACGCGCACGCAACCGCCACCGGCGCCTGGCACCACGGCCACCACTACGTCATCGACCAGCACCACCACGCCTGGCCCCGCCCGGTCGGCGCCTCCGCCACGGCCGGCTGAACCTGCCCGGGCCGTCCCGCAGCAGCCCTACACGGTCACTGCACCGGAGCGCTCGTGCACAGATCATGGTGGGTGACAGGTATCGACATCCAGTTGTCCCCGCCCGTCGCGGGAGGTGCGCGACCGTGACCGAGCAGTCCCACAACGACGAACCGCACAAGCACCACGGAAACGGAGGCCACCGCCACGGGGGCCGCGCACGGGCACGGCTGTGGCATCGGCTTATGCACGTGGTCACTCCGCACAGCCACGAGACGATGGACAAGGTCGACCCGACGATGGAGACCTCGCACGAGGGCATGCGCACGCTTTGGCTGTCGCTGGCCGTCCTCGGCCTGACCGCCGCCGTCCAGGCGGCCGTCGTGGCGGTGTCCGGGTCGGTGGCGCTGCTGGGCGACACCATCCACAACGGCGCCGACGCACTGACCGCAGTCCCGCTCGGCGTAGCGTTCCTGCTGGGCCGCAAGGCGGCCGACCGTCGCTACACCTACGGCTACGGCCGCGCGGAGGACCTGGCCGGCATCGCCATCGTGCTGACCATCGCCACTTCCTCCGCCCTGACCGCGTACGAGGCCGTCGACCGCCTGCTGCACCCGCACGACCTCACCCGCCTGTGGGCGGTCGCGCTCGCCGCGCTGGTCGGCTTCGCCGGCAACGAGTGGGTCGCCCGCTACCGGATCACCACCGGCCGCCGGATCGGCTCGGGTGCCTTGGTCGCCGACGGCCTGCACGCCCGTACCGACGGCTTCACCTCCCTCGCCGTCCTGCTCGGGACCGGCGGCGTCGCGATCGGGTGGCGCTGGGCCGACCCGGTCGTCGGCCTCCTCATCACCATCGCCATCCTGGCCGTCCTCAAGGACGCCGCCCGGGAGATCTACCGCCGCCTGATGGACTCCGTCGACCCCGCCCTGGTCGACCGCGCCGAACAGGCTCTGCGCGATGTCCACGGCGTCGAGCACGTCGGGCACGTACGGATGCGCTGGATCGGCCACGCCCTGCGCGCCGAGACCGACATCGTCGTCGACCCCCACCTGACTGTCGCCCAGGCCCACGCCATCGCGGTCGAAGCCGAGCACGCCCTGATCCACGCCGTACCGCGCCTGACCGCCGCCACCGTCCACACCGACCCCCACGCCAGCCCCGACAACACCGACCCGCACGCGGCCCTGCGCCACCACGGCGGTCACTGACGCCGCCTGCTCCGATCGTCGGGCACGGCTTGCGGGCAGGGAGATCAGCCACCATGTGCCAGCATCGGAGTCGATGCCGGCGCGGATGCCCCCTCGCCCCCAAGCACTGCCACAACCCTCCCCTGATCATGCGCCTGAATGACGCGCGGCCGAGCTTCGGATCTACCGGCTGTGGCGCGACGGCGGCTTCGCCGTCGGCGCCCTGCTCACCGGAGCCCTCGCCGACGTCTACGGCCTCACCACCGCCATCTGGGCCACCGCGGCCCTCACCACCGCCGCAGGTGTCGTGGCCGCCGCGTGTACGAGACCCACCCCCGCACCTGGCTCCGGACAAACCCGGTGCCGTTCGGACCGTCTCCGGGGCCGGACGGCCCAGGCCCGCCCGCACCCTAATCCGCGAGGCTGGAAGAGGAGCGGAAAGACCTCCGGGAAGGTGGGGCACGATGATGTACTGGAACGGCGGCTGGGCCTGGATGATGCTCATGCCACTGCTGTGGATCGCCCTGATCGGTCTTGTCGTCTGGGCGGTCGTCCGCGTCACCCACCAGCGGCCCGGCCAGTACGGCGACCGGCCCGTCAACGGCGGCGGGCCACCGCACCGCGAGACGCCTCGAGAGATCCTCGACCGCCGCTACGCCTCCGGTGAGATCGACACCGACACCTACCGCGAGGCCCGCAATCACCTCGCCGACCAGGAGCCGAGACCGTGAAGACCTGGCTGCGCGGACGACGGCTGCCGCTTGCCGTGCTCGTCACCGCCGTGGCCGCGCTCGTCGCGTCCCTGGTGTGGGTGACAAGCGGCACCGGCGGCTCCCCGTTGCGGGCCGGTCCGGGCACGATGATGGGCTCCGTCTCCACCGGCGCGCCCGTGCACTCATTCGCTGATGCCGACCGGGCCGCCGACCGCTTCGCCTCCCCACGCCACCTGCATGTCGGCGAGGTCATGCAGTTCAGCAACGGCTACTACGCCGAACTCCTCGACCCGGCCGGCAACCGCGCCACCGAGGTCCTCATCGACCCCGGCAGCGGCACCGTCCAACTCGAGTTCGGCCCCGCGATGATGTGGAACACCACGTACGGCATGATGCCCACCCCCGCGCACACCACCATCACCCCGGACCGGGCCATGCGCCTCGCCGACCAGTGGCTGACCAACCACCGCACCGGCGAGCACGCCGCCGAACCCGACACCTTCCCCGGCTACTACACCCTCCACGTCCTCGACAGCACCAATCAGATCACCGGCATGCTCTCCGTCAACGCCACCACCGGCCAGGTCTGGTACCACACCTGGCACGGCACCTTCGTCCGGATGCAGGAGCAGCCAGAAACCGGCTGACACGCGCCCGGCCACCACACCGGACCGGCCGACAGTCCACCACCGCGTCGCCCACCACGGATCGGGAGGCATCCGGGTGCCCATGCCCCACATCAACGCTCTGCAGCGTGCTCGGGCTCCCTTCGGGCCGGCCTTCCCAGCCCGGCGGTGAGTTCGGCGAGGACGTCCACCTGCTCTCAGCCCGGGATCAGACCCTCGTCGGACAGCAGCACGCGGACCTCGTCCAGGGTGGCGCCAGCCTCCGGCAGGACAACGTCGGAGGGGACGAGCCGTTCGGCGGGCAGCGGCCGTCCGGCCCGGCGCACACCGTCCAACAGCGCGGTGAGGGCCGCGTCGAAGGCGGGCTCGTCCCCGGAGGCGATGGCGCTCCCCAACTGCTCGTCCCACCGGTTCAGTCGGTCGAGGTCCTCCTCGCCGATCTCGTACTGGCCCTCGCCGAGGATGCGGGCGATCACGACTCAGCCTCCTTACCCGGTACCGTGCGGTCGGCTTCGGCGGTCCGCGCGGGTTCGACGGACGGCTTGGCGCTGCCGGGGAGCTCGGCCTTCATCGCGGCGAGTTCGGCCTCGACGTCACCGCCCGCCATGATGGCGTCGAGCTCGGCCTGGAGGTCGTCGCGGGCGACCGGCGAGGTGGCGTCCTCCAGTGCGCCGGAGGCCATCAGCTCGTCCAGCGCGCCCGCGCGGGCCTGGAGCTGTTCGGTCTTGTCCTGGGCGCGCTGGATCGCCATGCCGACATCGCCCATCTCCTCGGAGATGCCGGTGACGGCCTCGCTGATGTGGGTCTGGGCCTCGGCGGCGGTGTAGGTGGCCTTGATGGTCTCCTTGCGCATGCGGAACTCGTCGACCTTGGCCTGCAGCCGCTGCGAGGCCAGCGTCAGCTTCTCCTCCTCTGCCCGGAGTGAGGTCTCCTGGGCCTGCAGGTCCTGGTCCTGGGACAGGACGTGGGTGCGCCGGGTGAGCGCCTCACGGGCCAGGTCCTCCCGGCCGACTGCGAGGGCCTGCTGCGCCTGACCCTGCAACTTGGCGGCGGACTGCGCCAGTTGTTCCCGCTGGAGTTCGAGGCGTTTGCGGCTGGTGGCGACGTCGGCGACCCCGCGCCGGACCTTCTGGAGCAGTTCCAGCTGGCGTCCGTAGGAGTAGTCGAGCACCTCCCTGGGGTCCTCGGCATGGTCGAGCGCCTTCCCCACCTTGATTCTGAACAGTGCAGCAATGCGGCGAAGGAGACTCATCGTGGTTCACGTCCTTCCCTGATGCGGGGCGGTCCGACCGCGCCGTCGGGAGACCGGGCCGCCGCCGTGGGTGGCGGGTTGCAGAGCGGGTCGCGGGCGGCCGGTCCCCCGGCGGGGACTCGGCCTGCTTGGTCATGATCGCCCTCCCTGCGAGGGGACGCCGTACCGGTTGGGGTCGGCGTCGAACGCGGCCGCGCAGCCGGCCGAGCGAAGTACACCGAACCGCCCTCCGTCTCGCGGCGTTCGGCGGCGGTTTCCAGGTTGATCGGCATTCCGCACACCGGATCGGTCAGGCCCTCCCCGGCGGGCGCGGCCTCGCGTCCCACTTCCACGCGCGGTTCCACGGCGACCGGCGCCGCGGTGGGCAGCGGGGCGGTGCGCCAGCGGCGCAGCCGGTTGGCGTTGGTGACCACGGAGAGGGAGGAGAGTGCCATGGCGCCGGCGGCGATGGGGATGCCGGTGGCGTTGTAGGCGAGGGCGAAGAACAGGTTCTGGCGGATGTTGCGCATGGTGGCTCGGGAGAGCTTGATGGCGGTGACGAGAAGAACCAGCCCAGCACCGCGATCAGCAGCACGGCGGCAACCAGAACGACCACGTCGGCGACGCCCATGACGCGCTCCTCCCAGCAGTCCTTCCACACTCCACCCTGAGGCGGCGACACCCCAACCGAGTAGAGCCGCTTCGCCCCGGGAAGCAGGGCCGGTCGGCCCATGTCCGCCCGCTGTCCGCCGCGGGACCGTGGCAAGATGGCGGACCCTGCCCGGAGGAGTGACCACGTTGATGATCTGGACCGACCACGGACTCGGCGGATGGGGCTGGTTCACCGTGTCGCTGAGCGTGGTCATCTTCTGGGCGGCGATCACCGGCCTCGGCGTCCTCCTCTTCGGCGCGATCTTCCGCGCGCTCGGCCGCGCCCCCGAACCCCCTCCGGACCGACGGGCCCCACCTCCCTGCGGGGCCCCATGCTCGCCATAGCTATCTCCCTGGTCGCCACCAGCGTCCTCAGCGCCCGCTTCCTGTTCGTCGCCATCGCCTGCGTCGTCATGATGTACGTGATGATGCGGGGCATGCACGGCGACGACGGCCGCGCCTGAGCGCAGGGAGCCGTGACCACCGCGATCGGCACACTGCTGCTGGCTGCGTGGGCGTGGTGGGCCGTGCGGCATCTCGCCGCCTACGCCCGCCGCTGCCCGCCCCTGGCCCGGCTCGCCGGCCCACGAGCAGCCGCACGAGCGGCCGAACGGCGCCTCGACCACCTGCTGACGACCCGCCAGATCGACCAGGCCGCCTACCAGCACGGGAAAGGGGACGACGGCGGCGATGGGGGCGGCCAGGGCGGCGTCATGGTGGCGGCGCTGGCGCGGCGGGCCTGCCACCAGGCGGTGAGCATGTGGATGGCGAAGACGCCGAGCCGTAGTTGGTCCAGAGCTCGGCCGGGTGGTTGAGCCAGTGGGTGTGGCGGGCGAAGTCAGTGACGGTGGTGAGCGGTGACGGTGGTGAACAGTAGCCGTCGATGCCTGAGCCGTCGTAGGCGAGCTGGGGGCGGGTGGTGGGTTCACGGGCTGTCCTTCTGCTGGGTGGTGCTGCCGGATGTGCGGGTGGGTGCGCGGTTGCGGGTCCGCTCTCCCGGTGAACGAGGCTGCGCGGCGCGTAGTATCGATGGCCGATATCGGTTTCGTCACACCCGGGAGGAAGCGGTGCGGGAGTTCCAGCGGGGTGCGGTGCGGCTGCACATCCTGCACCATGCGACCGAGGAGGAGATCCATGGCGCGTGGATGGCCGAGGAGCTCGCCTCGCACGGCTACAAGATCAGCCCGGGGACGCTGTACCCGACGCTGCACCGACTGGAGGCGGACGGACTGCTGACCTCCGAGCAGCGGGTCGTCGACGGCCGCGCGCGCCGCGTCTACCGGGCCACCGAGGCCGGCAAGCAGGCGCTCGCGGAGGACCGGCGGGCACTGGCGGAGCTGGCCCGCGAGCTGCTGCCCCCGGACCAGCTCCAGGTCTGAGCCCGGTCAGGCTCGGCGAGTGAGAGCCTTGCGCGCGCCGAAGGCGACGGCACCGAGCGCGATCACCACGGCGCCCCACAGCACCGAGGCTGCCGGGAGGGCGAAGGCCAGGACCAGACAGCCGGTCGTGCCGACGATGGGCACGATCCTCGGCGGGCGTCCCTCGTCGGGGGTGAGGGTCCAGGCGGAGGCGTTGGCAACGGCGTAGTAGGCGAGCACGCCGAAGGAGGAGAAGCCGATCGCCCCGCGGACGTCCGCGACGGCCGCCAGGACCGCGACGATCGCGCCGACCGCGAGTTCGGCGTGGTGCGGCACCTGGAAGCGCGGGTGCACGGCGGCGAGCTGGTGGGGCAGGTGGCGGTCGCGGGCCATCGCCAAGGTGGTGCGGGATACCCCGAGGATCAGCGCGAGCAGCGAGCCGAGGGCCGCGACCGCCGCACCGACGCGCACCACCGGGGCCAGGCTCGGCACCCCGGCGGCCCGGACGGCGTCCGCCAGCGGCGCGGTGGTGTGGGCCAGGCGGTCGGGTCCGAGCACGGCCAGGACAGCGAGCGCGACGACGGCGTAGACGACCAGGGTGATGCCGAGCGCCACCGAGATCGCGCGGGGGATCGTACGCTTGGGGTCGCGGACCTCCTCACCTAGGGTGGCGATGCGCGCGTACCCGGCGAACGCGAAGAACAGCAGACCGGCGCCCTGGAGCACACCGTGGAAGCCGGCGTCCGTGCCGATGGCCCAGTGGCCGGTGTCGGCGGCGGAACTGGTGAGGCAGGCGGTGACCACGGCGGCCAGCACTGCCAGCACCAGGGCCACGATGGCCCGCGTCAGCCAGGCGGCTTTCTGCACGCCGACGTAGTTGACCGCCGTCAGCGCGACCACCGCAGCGACCGCCACCGCGTGGGCTTGGCCGGGCCACACGTACGAGCCGACGGTGAGGGCCATCGCCGCGCAGGAGGCGGTCTTGCCGACCACGAAGCCCCAACCGGCCAGGTAGCCCCAGAAGGCGCCGAGTCGCTCGCGTCCGTAGACGTAGGTGCCGCCGGACTGCGGGTAGCGGGCGGCCAGCCGCGCGGAGGAGGTGGCGTTGCAGTACGCGACCACGGCGGCCAGCGCGAGGCCCAGCAACAGGCCGGAGCCGGCCGCCGACGCGGCCGGGGCGAGCGCGGCGAAGATGCCTGCGCCGATCATCGACCCGAGCCCGATCACCACGGCGTCGAAGACGCCCAAGTGCCGCTCCAACTGCCCAGCACCGGCGGTAGCCGATGGCTTTCCCATGACGCACTCCTTGGCGGCGCGCGCCCGCGCCGCTATGTTTACGGAACCCGATATCGGAAGACGATATAGGAGCCAGGTGCCGAGCCCAGCCGAACGGCGAGCAGGAGGAACAGGCGGCCATGAACGGCCTCCGGCCCGATCAGCTGGCAAGGGGGCTGAACTGGGTGTAGGGGGCCTGTGATGGGATTGGCGCACGGGCTCGGTTGGGCTACAGGCAGCGGATGATCTCCCGTTACAGCTGGACGGCCTGGCCGCCGCCCGGGCCCGCGGCCGGGTCGGCGGTCGCCGGCCGTAGCTCACCCCGGACCGGGCAGCGCTCGCCCAGCCGCTCTACGACGCGCGGAGAAGACCGCGCAGCAGATCGCCGACCTGATCGGCGTGCCCCGTCTCGACGGTGTACGGACATCTGGACCGGGACAAGCCCGTGCCACGGCAACCCCGAAAGAGGACGCTCACGAGGCCCGGCCCTGACCGCACAAGTAGTTCGTGCGGGTCTGGTTGTTGACCCACTCGGACGACAAGCCGATCACCCCCGACGCTGTGCTGCCCGGGCGGGGCACCGTCGTGTGTGATCGCGGGCGCGCCAGCCAGGCTCGTGGGCGAACAGTCGGGAGACCTGTGCGGGCGTGCCCGTGCCGAGAGAATCAGGAGCAATCGGATGTTCGTTGAAGGAGACAGGGCCGTGAGGCCCCGTTGGGTACCGGCGGCGATGGTGGCGGTAGTGGCGGGGGCGGCCGGCCTGACCGGAGTGGTCCCGGCCGTGGCGGCCCCGAGGGCCCTGGTGGACTGCACCGCCGACCCCGGTGCCCTACAGCCCGCGATCAACGCCGCTTCGCCAGGAGACGCCCTTCGGGTAAGGGGTACCTGTATCGGCCCCTTCACCATCGGCAAGGACCTGACCCTCACCGGTCTCAGCGAGCGGCAGGCGGTCCTGGACGGGAACGCCGCCGGCTCCACCGTAACGGTCAACAGCGGTGCCCAGGTGCACCTGGACGACCTGACCATCACCAACGGCAGCGCTGCGTCCATCGGTGGCGGCATCAACAACCAGGGCACGCTAACGGTGAGCCACTCCACGGTGAGGAACAACAATGCGCCGTCAGGTCCGGCGGGCGGCATCAACAACCAAGGCACGCTGACGGTGAACCACTCCACCGTGAGCGGCAACTACGCACTGGGCGCCGGCGGCGGCATCAACAACAACGGCTCGCTCACGGTGCGCGACTCCGACGTGTCCGGCAACTCCGGGGACAACGGCGGCGGCATCTTCAACTACCTCGCCGACAACACCGTCGCGGTCACCCGCTCCCGGGTGCACGACAACATCGCGAGAGCGAACAGCGGCGGCGGCATCGACAACTACCAGGGCACGACGACGATCTCCGACTCCCAGGTGTACTCGAACACCGCCCCCAACGGCGGCGGTCTGGAGAACGAGTTCGGCACGATGAACGTGATCGGCTCGTCGGTGGAACACAACACGGCGCCGAACCAAGGGGGTGGCATCTACAACGGCGGCACGGTCACGCTGACCCGCTCCACGGTCGAGAACAACACCGCGGGCGGCGGTCCCGGCAGCGGCGGTGGCGTCTACAACACTGGAACCGTCACCCTCGACCGTTCCAGGGTTCGCGACAACAACCCCGACAACTGCGATCCGGCCGGCAGCGTCCCGGGCTGCACCGGCTGAACCTGCCGTCGCCACGCCCCGCGCTGACCGGGGGCTTCGGTTCCAGTCAGCACCGCTGAATCGCAGGCGGGAGCGGCCGACAGCCGAACTTTGCACGACAAGGGCGCCTTCGGGGCCATGGTCTTCACCCCGGACGGCACGAGGCTGCTGACCGCCAGCCGCGCCAGCGACCAGCTCACCCCGCCGGCCATCGGCAAGGCCGTCGCCGAGACACTGGTCCGCGACGGCGCCCGCGACCTGATCGACGCCATCGCTTCGAAGGTAGAGCCCACTGAGTCCGGCGCGTGACCCCTGCCGCAGAAACGGCCCACCAGAGGTTCACTCGAAAGGGTGAATCTCTGGTGGGCCCGCGACCTCAGCGGCCGCGGATCACGGACATCAGGCGTTCATGGGTCTCGCCGTCGGCGGCCACGACCAGGCCGCGGCCAGCTTCGCCGATCCGGCCGCCATCGATGCCGGTGACCACGCAGCCGGCGGCCCGGCACAGGGCGATGCCGGCGGCGAAGTGGACGCTCCCGGACAGGTCGCCGCCGTCGGTGACATAGGCGGCGCGCTTTCCGGCGGCGACCCAGGCCAGCGCGATCGTGGTGGAGACGACCCGGGGCCGGAAGCCTTCGACGAACCCGGGGTGGGCCAGCAGGTCCACCGCCCGGAAGGTCCCGGCGTTGGGGAAGGGCGGGTCCAGGTTGACGTCCACGAGCCGGGTGGCGGCCGTGGGCACCAGTTCGGTGTCGGCACCGTCGCGCCGGACCCAGGCGGTGTCGCCGTCGGTGTGGAAGACCTCGCCGCTGAACGGGTCGGCCACCGCCGCCGCACCGCTGCGCAGCGCCACGTTGACGGCCACCAGCATGTTGCCGACGGCGTAGTTGAGCGTGCCGCACAGGGGGTCCACCAGCCACTGGCGCGCGGCCCCCGCAGCCCCCTGCTGCCCGCCCTCCTCGCCGAGTACGGCGTCATCGGGCCGGGCGGCGTGGATGACGGCGAGGATCGCCTTCTCGGCCTCGACGTCGGCGGTGGTCGCGAAGTCCCCGGCACCCTTGTCGATCCGGGCGAGCCGCTGCCCGTACATGGCGCGCACGATGTCCGCGCCCGCCTGCGCCGCGGCCGTCGCGACGCCCGCGTCGTCAAGTCCCTCATACGAGTTGATCACGTCGGACAGGATATCGAGCACGCCCGACCGACCTCCCCTTGGGCCCACGACCGGTTGACGGGGCTTCAGGCGTCGTCCTGCCACCCGGGCGCGTCCAGGTCCTCCAACTGCTCGCGCAGCCGGGCCAGGGTGGCGGTGAGCAGACGGGAGACCTGCATCTGGGAGACACCGATCCGGCGGGCGATCTGCGCCTGGGTCCAGCCGTCCCAGAAGCGGAGCTTGAGCACGGTCTGCTCGCGCTCCGGCAGTTCCGCCAGCAGCGGACGGACGGCGGTGCGGAAGTCGGCCAGCTCGATGCCGGGGTCGCAGCCGCCGAGGCGGTCCAGTATCGCGCTGCCCGTCTCGTCGGTGTCACGTTCGCGCAGCGCGTCCAGCGAGTCGGACCGGTGGACCCGGCCGGCGACCAGTCCCTCGATGGCCTGCTCGACGGTGATGTGGAGGTCCTCGGCGATCTCCTCCGGGTGCGGGAGGCGGGCGAGTTCCTGCTCCAGCCGGTCGGAGCCGCGGGCCACTGTCAGGTAGAGCTCCTGCATGCTGCGGGGCACGCGGACGGGCCAGGAGGTGTCGCGGAAGTACCGCTTGATCTCGCCGACGATGGTGGGGATGGCGTAGGTGACGAACTCGACGCCGCGGTCCGGGTCGTAGCCGTCGACGGCCTTGATCAGGCCGATCGTGCCGACCTGGAGGATGTCGTCCATGTCCTCGGAGCGGTGCCGGAAGCGGGCGGCGATGAAGCGGACCAGCGGCATGTTGAGCTCGATGATCGTGCCGCGCACGTAGCTGTAGGCGTGGGTCTCCCGGGCGAGGCCGTGCAGGCGCCCGAACAGCGCGTCGCTGAGCTCGCGCGCCTCGAACTTGCCCATCGAGCGCAGTTCGGCCGCGCTGGGCCGCATCGGCGGATCGGACGGCGGGCGGGACGGTGCGGCTGCCCCCCGATCGGCGGGGTGGACTCGGGTGGGAGGGATGAACACGTGCTTCTCCTGCCCGTTCGGGCGGCACCCGGGGGAGAGGGTGCGGGAGCGGCTGGCCGGACATCGTCGGCCGCCACGTGGTCTATGTACCCGCCACGGCTGCGCGGACGCGCCGTTTATCCGGTTTGTTCAGCTTCGTCCGAGTGTGCGGGCGGCCGCCGGGGCGGAGACGCTGGGAGGGGGCCTCCCCCCGGGGGATCCCCGGAGGCTCCCACGAACGACTGCAGGAGGTGGGATCGACGGACGGCTCGGCCCCGAGGAGACGGCCCGCGCGGGTGAACGGCACCGCACCGGCCCGGCGGCCCGTGCCGCTCGGCAGCCGTCGGCCCCGGACGATCCCGCCCCGCGCCCGAACCGTCGCGGCCGGTGACCGCGGCGCGCCCGGTGACCGTGACCGCGGCGCGCCCGGTGACCGGGTCCCGCCCGGCCTGCGGACCGTCACCGGGTACGTCTGGCGGCTCGGGCTGCTCGGGGTGGCCGGATACCTGGTCGTCGCCGTCCTCGGCGAGCTCGAACTCCCGGTGATCGCGCTGTTCCTGGCGCTGGTGATCACCTCGGTCCTGCGCCCGCTGGTCGACCTGCTGGCCCGGGCGCTGCCCCGCTCGCTCGCCGTCCTGCTCGCCTTCGTCCTCGCCGCGGTGGTCGTCGGCGGGGTCCTCGCGCTGGTGGGGACGACCGTCGCCGACCAGTGGAACCAGCTGGGCGCCGAACTGCGGGGCGGCCTCGTCCGGATCGACCACTGGCTGACCGGACCGCCATTCCACCTGCGCCCCGGCACCGTCACCGACCTGAGGGCGAAGCTCGGCGAGTTCCTCTCCTCCCACCGTTCCTCGCTGCTCACCACCGCGATCAGCGGCGCCAGCCGGGCCGTCGAACTGGGCACCGGGCTGGTGCTCGCGGTGTTCTGCTCGGTGTTCTTCCTGCACTCCGGCGACCGGATGTGGTTCTGGGCCCAGCACCAGCTCCCGGCCCGGGCCCGCCCGGTGTGGGGGCGGGCGGGGCAGGCCGCCTGGCGCGCCTTCGCCGGCTACACCCGCGGCGTGCTGATCGTGGCGGCGACCAACGCCGTACTGGTCGGCATCGCGCTGGCCCTGCTGCGGGTGCCGCTGGTCCTGCCGCTGATGGTGCTGGAGTTCGTCGCCGCCTTCGTCCCACTGGTCGGCTCCCCGATCGCGCTGGCCGTCGCCGCACTGGTCGCGCTGGCCGCCCGCGGACCGGTGGTCGCCCTGCTCGTACTCGCCCTGATCGTCGTGATCGGCCAGATCGAGGGCCATCTGCTGCACCCGCTGGTGCTCGGCTGGTCCGTACGGATCCACCCGGTGGTCATCGCCCTGTCGGTGATCGGCGGCGCCGTCCTGGCCGGGGTGCTGGGCGCGCTGGTGGCCGTGCCGGTGGTGTCGGTCGCGTGGGCGGTACTCAACGAGCTGCGGGCGCGCGACCCCTCGCCGGGCGGCCACCGGCGCGGCGACGAATAGCCGGGCTACCGGCCTGCGCCGCGCCGCTTGCCGTCGAGCCAGTCGGCGAGTACGGCCGCCTGGCTGTGGTCGACGTCCTTGGTGGCGGTCAGCAGCGTGATGCCGTCCCGGGCGGCGAGGTCGCGCAGGTGCGCGGCGGCCTCGCGGTGTTCGGCGTCGCCGAGCTCGGCGAGGTAGCGGCGACGGAACTCGGTGTAGCGGCTCGGCTCGTGCCCGTACCAGCGGCGCAGTTCGGTCGACGGCGCGACGTCCCGCAGCCACTCGTCCAGGTGGGCGTCCTCCTTGCGCATGCCGCGCGGCCAGATCCGGTCGACCAGCACCCGCTGCCCGTCCTGCGGCGAGGACTCCTCGTAGATCCGGCGGTAGGCGATCCGTGTGGCCATGACGGCGTCCCCTTTCAGGCGGGCCGGCGCGGCACGGCGCCGGGGCCGGCGGGAAGCGGTGGGCTACCAGGACGCCTACCCGATCGTCCCGCAGGGACACCAGGGTCGCGGACCTCGGGCAACCGCAGCTCGCACCAGACGGTCTTGCCCGGCCCCAGCGGGCGCCAGCCCCAGCGCAGGGCGATCCGGTCGAGCAGGAACAGGCCGAAGCCCCCGCCCCCGTCCGGGCCGTGCGGGCGCCTGGGCAGCGGGGGCCTCGGGCTGGAGTCGCTGACCTCGATCCGCACCCGCCCGGGGCATCGGACGAGCAGCAGCGCGCCGGGCTCCCCGGCGTGGCGGAGGGCGTTGCCGACGAGCTCGGAGACCAGCAGGACGGCGTCGGCGACCACCACCGGGTCCGGCACCTCGGCCAGGAAGTCGGCGGTGAAGGTACGCGCCTCGGCGACGACGCCGGGCCGTGCCCGGAGCGGCAGCCACCGCGCCCGGGTCTGACCCGGTGTTGCGGTGGGGACCCGTGCCCCGGCCATGCGCTTGCGCCTCCCTCGCTCCCCCGGTGTTCATGCTGGTCCGTTCACGGTCCGTACGGGTGTCCCCGCCCAGGTGCCGGATCGCCCAGGATCACGACTCGGTGGTCGGCCCTTCTGTATCGCGCCTACCCGGGCGGCCGGGGTCGACACGCTGAGCGGTCACACAGTCTGGACGGCGATCAGGCAGGTGTCGTCGTCGGTGTCGGCCGGGCTGAGCTCCAGCAGCCGGTCGAGGTAGCGCTCCAGGTCCGGGCCCGGGGTTCCGGCGGCACGGATCAGCTGGTCCACGGACTCCTCGACCGGGCGGTCCCGGCGCTCGACCAAGCCGTCGGTGTAGAGCAGCAGGACGTCCCCCGGGTCCAGGTGGGCGGTGTACTCCTCGTACTCGGCGTCGTCCAAGGCGCCGAGCAGCACGCCGTGCGGCAGCGGCAGCACCTCGGCGCCGTCCGGGCCGAGCCGGATCGGCGGCAGGTGCCCGGCCCGGGCCCAGCGCAGCCCGCCGCCCACCGGGTCCAGCAGGACGCAGACGACGGTCGCGGTGACGTGGCGGGGCTCGCGCAGGGCGACCGTGTTCGCCCACTCCAGCAGCCTCGCCGGGCCCGCCCCGGTGACGGCGAGGCCGCGCAGCGCGTGCCGCAGCGCGACCATCCCGGTGGCCGCGCCGACGCCGTGCCCGGCCACGTCGCCGACGGCCAGCAGCACCCGCTTGTCGGGCAGCGGCAGCACGTCGTACCAGTCGCCGCCGACCCGGTCGCGCTGGGCGGCGGGGCGGTAGCGCACGGCCGCCCGCAGGCCGGTGACGCCGAGCGGCGGCGGGGCGGCGGGCAGGATGGCCTGCTGGAGCCGCAGGGCCAACTGGGCGCGCTCGGCCGACTCCTGCTCGCTGTCGGCGAGGCGCTCCCGGGTGGCGCCGAGCGCGACCTCCGTCCAGTACTGCGCGGAGACGTCGTGGTAGGCGCCCCGGATCGCGGTGAGTCGGCCCTCGCTGTCGAGGACCGGTTCCGCGATCACCCGGGTGTGCCGGGAGGTGCCGTCCGGGCGGGCCATCCGGAAGACCGCGGAGGAGGCCCGGTGCTCGTTCCGGACGGTGCTCACCAGGCGCCGTACGGCGGGTGCGTCGTCCGGGTGGGCGTGCCGGACGAGTCGGGCCAGCGGCACGGGCGCGGTGTCGACCGACAGGCCGAACAGCTCGTAAAGGCCCGCACTCCACAGGATCCGGCCGCTCTCCGGGAACTCCTCGAATCCGGCGACCCGGGCGAGCCGCTGCGCCTGGACGAGGAGGGCCGTCTGCTCGGCCTCGTCGGCCCGCTCGGACTCCAGCCGCCAGCCGACCAGCAGCCGCTCGCCCAACGGGGCGGCCGCGAGCAGGACAGCGGCGGGCAGGGCGAGTCCGCCCTCGCGGAAGACCAGCCGCATCCGCTCGGCGGGCAGCGGCGTGCCGGTCCGGTGCACCCGCACCAGTCGTTCGAACAGCCCGCCACCGACGGCGGTCGGGTAGCTCTCCAGCAACGAGGTGCCCTCCAGCGCCTCCCGGGGGCGGCCGAGGGGGTCGTCGAAGCCCGCGGCCACCCGCAGCACGGTGAAGTCGGTCACCTGACCGTCGCGGAGCACCGGCTCCAGCAGGAGGGCGGGGGTGAGCAGCCCGGCCAGCAGGTCGGCGGCGTCCTCGGGTGCGACCGGGGCCGGCGCCGTGCCCAGCAGGGTCGCGCAGAGGTCGGCGAGGGCGTGGAGCTGGCGGCGTTGGGAGGGGCCGAGCGGAACCGCGGGGGCGGCCTGCAGCACCTCCAGCGCTCCGCGCCTGCGGCCGCCGTCGACCAGTGGGAGGACGGCCCGGGCCGATCCGGTGCCGATCGACGGTCCTTCGGTGCCTGGGTCACCCGGCCACAGTTCCGCGCCGCCCGCGACGACCCGCTGGGCGGGGGTGGGGACGCCCGGCGGGACCCGGCTCCACGCGGCGGCCTCGTCCCCGGGGAGGCCGGCGCACGCGGCCAGGGCCAGGGCGCCGCCGGGCAGGCGTTGCCACACGGCCGCGGCCCGGAGGCCGAACGCCTCACGTGACTGGTCGAGGACGGCGTCGACGGCCTGTTGCAGGTCAGGGAGCGCGGCGAGGGCGGGTGTCGCGGCGGGCGCGGCCGCGCTGAGCGGCTGCGGGGTCTCACCGGGCAGGGCGACGATGTCGGCGGCCAGGGTCACCGCCGGTACGCCCGCGTCCCGGGCGAGTCGGCCGAGGTGGACGGCGGCCTCGGCCGGGAGCACCCCGAGGCGTTCGGCGAGCATGCCGGTGGCGAGGTCGACGGTGGAGCGCGCCCGGGCCTCCGCCCGCATCCGGTCGGCGTCCTGCTGGAGTCGGCGGACGGTCGCGGCGAGGGCCCGGGCGGCGCCGTCCGGGGGCTCACCACAGCCGGTCATGAGCTGTCCAGCCAGTACCGGATCCGGTCGAGCAGGTGGGCGGTGTCGACCGGCTTGGTGACGTGGTCGTCGGCGCCGGCGGCGAGGCTCTTGTCCTGGTCCCCGGGCATGGCCTTGGCGGTGACGGCGATGACGGGCAGGCGGGCGAAGCGCTCGTCCGCGCGGATGGCGGCGATCGCGGCGTAGCCGTCGAGGCCGGGCATCATCACGTCCATCAGGACGAGGTCGGTCTCCGGGTGGGCCCGCAGCAGGCCGAGCCCGGCATCGCCGTCGGCGGCGTGCAGCACGGTCAGTCCGTGCTCTTCCAGGGCCGCGGAGAGCGCGAAGACGTTGCGGACGTCGTCGTCGACGATCAGCGCGGTCCGCCCGGCGAGCGCCCGGTCCGAGGGCGCCACGCCGGCAGGGGCCGGCTCCCGGGCGGCGCGGGGGCCGCCCAGCATGTGGCCGACGCGCTCGCGCAGGTCGTCCAGGCCCCGGGTGAGCTCCACTCCGGCGATCGCGCTGCCCGAGTCGTCGGACCGGTACCCGAGGACGGGGGTGCCGTCCGCCATGGCCTCCAGCAGGACGGGAGCGAGCTCACCGGAGCCCGCCAGATCGAGCACGGCGCAGCGGTACGGGCCTTCGGCCAGCGCGGTGCGCAGGTCAGTGGCGTCCCCGGCGCTGGTGACCCGCGCCGCTGGGAGGGGGCCGCCCAGGGTGTCGACGGCGAGGCGGGTGAGCAGGGTGAGCAGGGCCGGCGGGTGGGGCTCGACGACCAGGACGCAGGGTTCCGACTCGACTGCTCTGTCCGGATGTTCGGGCACACCGAGCGGCAGGTGGAGGGTGAAGCGGCTGCCCCGTCCGGCGGTGGAGCGGACGGTGAGGGTGCCGCCGAGCAGTCGGGCGAGTTCCCGGCTGATCGACAGGCCGAGGCCGGTGCCGCCGTAGCGCCGTCCGGTGGAGCCGTCGGCCTGTTGGAAGGCGCCGAAGATGGTCTCCAGTTGGCCGGGGTCGATGCCGATGCCGGTGTCCTCCACGTGGAAGGCCACCGCGGCTTCCGCGCGGCCGAGTTCGGGCGGTAGGTCCGGGGCCTCGACGCGCTCGATCCGCAGATCGACCCGCCCGGTGTCGGTGAACTTCACCGCGTTGGACAGCAGGTTGCGCAGCACCTGGCGCAGCCGGGCCTGGTCGGTGACGATCCACTCCGGGACGCCGCGGTCGACGACCGCCTCGAAGGCGAGGCCCTTCTGGTCGGCGAGCGGTCCGAAGGCGGACTCGACGTACTCCAGCAACTCCCGTACGGGGAAGGGCTCGGGGGTCAGCTCCATCTTGCCCGCCTCGACCTTGGAGAGGTCGAGGATGTCGTTGATGAGCTGGAGCAGGTCGGTGCCGGCCGAGTGGATGACGCCCGCGTACTCGACCTGTTTGGGGGTGAGGTTGCCGCCGGAGTTCTGGGCGAGCAGCTGGGCGAGGATGAGCAGGCTGTTGAGCGGGGTGCGCAGCTCGTGGCTCATGTTGGCCAGGAACTCGGACTTGTACATCGAGGCGAGGCTCAACTGCCGGGCACGTTCCTCCAGTTCCTGCCGGGCCTGCTCGATCTCCAGGTTCTTGGCCTCGATGTCCCGGTTGCGCTGGGCGAGCAGGGCGGCCTTCTCCTCCAACTCCGCGTTGGAGCGTCGCAGTTCCTCCTGACCGGCCTGCAACTCCTCGGACTGGTCCTGGAGTTCGGCGGTGAGGCGGCGGGATTCGGCGAGTAGTTCGTCGGTGCGGGCGTTGGCGAGCAGAGTGCCGATGTTGACACCGCAGGTCTCGGCGAAGCGCTCCAGGAAGTCGCGGTGGACCTGGGTGAACGGGTGGACGGAGGCGAACTCCATGACTCCGAGCAGCCATTCCTCCAGCACGATCGGCAGCACGAGGAGCGAGCGGGCCTCGCCGGCCCCGGCACCGGAGCCGATGACGGCGTAACCGGGCGGCAGGCCGTCCACCGCGACGATCCGCCGGCTGCGGGCGGCCTGGCCGACCAGGGACTCCCCCAGCCGCACCCGCCGCACCTGCCCGGCCGGGCGGCCGTACGCACTGATCAGGGCCAGTTCGGTGCCGGCCTCGCCCTCCTCGGCGAGGAAGAACGCGCCGTACTGGGCACCGATCAGCGGGGTGAGCTCGTCGGTGATCATCTCGGCGACGGCCTGGATGTCCCGCCGGGCCTGGATGGCGGCGGAGAACCGGGCCAGATTGGTCTTCAGCCAGTCCTGCTGCTGGTTGGCCAGGGTGGTCTCGCGCAGCGACTCGACCATGGCGTTGATGTTGTCCTTGAGGTCGGCGACCTCACCGGAGGCGTCCACGCTGATCGAGCGGGTCAGGTCGCCGGCCGCGACGGCGCTGGTGACCTCGGCGATCGCCCGGACCTGCCGGGTGAGGTTGCCGGCCAGCTCGTTGACGTTCTCGGTGAGCCGCTTCCAGGTGCCGGACACGCCCTCGACCCGGGCCTGGCCGCCCAGGCGCCCCTCGCGGCCGACCTCCAGGGCGACCCGGGTGACCTCGGCCGCGAAGGAGCTCAGCTGGTCCACCATGGTGTTGATGGTGGTCTTCAGTTCCAGGATCTCCCCGCGCGCGTCCACGTCGATCTTGCGGGTGAGGTCGCCCTCGGCGACGGCCGTGGTCACCTGGGCGATGTTGCGCACCTGGCTGGTCAGGTTGCCGGCCATGAAGTTGACGTTCTCGGTGAGGTCCTTCCACGTCCCGGCGACGTTCGGCACCCGGGCCTGGCCGCCCAGGATGCCCTCGGTGCCGACCTCGCGGGCCACCCTGGTCACCTCGTCGGCGAAGGCCGAGAGCGTGTCCACCATGGTGTTGATCGCGTCGGCGAGGGCCGCCACCTCGCCCTTCGCCTCCACGGTGATCTTCCGGGACAGGTCGCCCCGGGCGACCGCGGTCGCCACCTCGGACATCGAGCGGACCTGACCGGTGAGGTTGGAGGCCATCACGTTGACGTTGTCGGTGAGGTCCTTCCAGGTGCCGGAGACGCCCCGGACGGTGGCCTGTCCACCCAGGTTCCCGGCCGTGCCGACCTCGCGGGCCACCCTGGTCACCTCGTCGGCGAAGGCGGACAGCTGGTCGACCATCGTGTTGATGGTCTCCTTGAGCTCCAGGATCTCCCCGCGCGCGTCCACCCGGATCTTCTGGGTGAGGTCGCCCTCGGCTACGGCCGTGGCGACCTGGGCGATGTTGCGCACCTGGCTGGTCAGGTTGCCCGCCATGGAGTTCACCGAGTCGGTCAGGTCCCGCCACGTCCCGGCGGCGCCCTCAAGAGTGGCCTGACCGCCGAGCCGCCCCTCCGTACCGACCTCGCGGGCCACCCTGGTCACCTCATCGGTCACCCGGGCCAGCTGGTCGGCCATCCCGTTGAAGACCTCGGCGATCTCCCCCAGTACCCCCGGCCGGTCGGGCGTGAGCCGGGTACGGAAGTCCCCGTCGCGCACAGCCGTCAGCCCGGCGAGCAGCTGCCGCAGTGCCGCCTGCTCGGCCGGGTCGGCCGCCGGCGTGCCGGGTACGGGGTGTTCGTCCATCCGTCCCACCGCCCGGATCCGTCACGGACGCAGCGCACGCAGGAGCGCGCGCCGTCTCCACGGGCGACGGAGGGCCGCCCTGCTCCCACTCTGCCACCGTGCGGCGGGAGGTGCGAAGGGGCCCCCACCGGCCGCCGCGGGCCCGTTCAACCAGGCGGGGTGTCGCGGATCCGGAAGGCATCGGTGGCGCCGGTGAGTTCGAGCATCCGCAGCACCAGCGAGCGGGGGCGCGCCAGTTCGATCCGGCTGCCGTCGTCCGCGGCCCGGGCCTGGGCGCGCAGCAGGGCGTTGAGCCCGGAGGAGTCACAGAACTCCAGACCCGCGCAGTCGACCACCACGACGGTGGCCGGCTCGTCCAGCGCCGGATCCAGGGCCGCCCGCAGGCCGGCGACGGAGTCGAGGTCGAGTTCGCCGTACAGGGCGAGGACGGTCCCCTCAGCCCACGGCGACGCTTCCACGATGAACCTGCCGGGCGGTGCTTCGGCTGCGAAGCCCCGGCCGCTGGCCCTCGGCCACGGCGGCGGAGTCCTCGGGGTCACGACGTTCCTCCTCTTTCCTGCCGACAGTCCCCGGTACGCGGCTGTCCGCTGCGCGGCCCCCGAAACGCCCGGAGCGCGGGAAAATCGGGGCCGCCCCGGCTCAGCCCGGTCCGGCGCCGACGGCCCGGTGCGGAATTCGGCGGGGAGTCCTGTGGTGAGTGCGTTGGGGAGTCCAGAGGTGAGGGCACCTCCAGCCAGACCAGCTTTCCCTCCCCCTCCGGCAGCGTCCCCCAGGCCTCGGCGAGCCGGTCCACCACCCGCAGGCCGTGCCCGCCCGGCCGGCGCGGGTCGTACGGGCGCAGCCGGGGCGACTCCGGGCTGGCGTCGGCGACCTCTACCCGCAGCCGGGCGCCGTTCCAGTTCAGCCGCAGCTCGCGCGGGCCGCCCGGGGCGTGCAGGCAGGCGTTGGTGACCAGCTCGGAGACCATCAGCAGCACGTCCTCCGCCGCCGCCTGGCGCTCCTCGTCGGCGGCGGGCAGCCAGTGCCAGGACTGCAGCGCCTGTCGGCTGAACTCCCGGCAGCGCCCCACCGCGCCCTCGCTGCCCGCCAGGGTGAGGCACCTGGTCTGGCCGAAGCCTGGAGCGCGGCCGGGTCCGGGACGGTCCATGGCCGGGCTCCTCAGACCGGGTCCGACGGCGGGCCGGCGCCGGGGGCCCGAGGCCCCCGGCGCAGCCCTGCCGCCTCCGCGTCGAGGCGGGCTCGCGACAGCGGGTTCAGCCCCGTCGAGCCGCAGAACCGCAGGTCGGCCAGGTCGGCCACGATCCGTGCGAGGCCGTCGTCCACCGGCCGGGCGAGTGCGCCTCGCAGCCCGTCGGCCGTGGAGTGGTCCAGTTCGCCGGCGACGCTGATGATCCGCACCGACCCCTGCCGGTCGTCCATGCCCGGCGTTTGCCCGGCGCCGTCGCGCCTACACCCGAACGCCCGGGACCCGCGGCCACCGGGCGGGCGGCCGGGGAGATGCTTGACAAGCTCAACCTTTCAGGCCTAGCGTGCGTGATCGCAATTGCTTCATGCCATGAAACATCGAGTGCGCAGGCCGTCCCGAAGCACCGCGAGACCCCGTTTCCCTGGAGACCACGTTCATGACCCCGCTCGACCACAGCGCCGCCGTCGCCGCCGAGACCGCCCGCTTCGTCGCCGCCGTACAGCAGGCCGACCCCATCCTCCCGGTGCCCAGCTGCCCGGGCTGGACCCTCGCCGACCTCGTCCGCCACGCCGGCAGCGTGCAGCGCTGGTTCACCGTCCTGCTGCGACAGCGGGTCCAGGAGCCGCCGCGCAGCCGCGACGTCGACCTGCAGCTGCCAGAGCGGCCCGAGGAGTACCCGGCCTGGCTGGCCGAGGCCGCCGAGCAGGCCGCCGCGACCTTCGCGCAGACCGACCTCGACGCCCCGATGTGGGCCTGGGGCGCCGACCAGCACGCCCGCTTCTGGGTGCGCCGGATGCTGTTCGAGACCCTCGTCCACCGCGCCGACGCCGAGCTCGCGCTCTGCCTGGCGCCCGAGATCGAGCCCACCCTCGCGGCCGACGGCGTGGACGAGTTCCTGACCAACCTGCCCTTCGCCGCCTTCTTCGCCCCCAAGACCGCCGAGCTGCGCGGCGACGACCGCACCATCCGCTTCAGCCGCACCGACGGCGCCGGCACCTGGCTGGTGCGCCTGCGCCCCGACGGCCTCGGCCTCACCCCGGACGACAGCGACGCGACCGCCGACGCCACCGTCCAGGCCACCGCCGCCGACCTGCTGCTCCTCCTCTACGGGCGCCTCGACCGCACCGCCGCGAGCGTCACCCTGTCCGGGGACGAGGAGCTGCTGGCGCTCTGGTTCGCCAACTCGGCGTTCTGACCACGGCCGGGGCGCCGTTGGTCAGTTGCGTCCGTTGGGCCAGCTCGGTCAGCTCGGTCAGCGCAGCGGTTCGAACGGCCCCAGCTCCGCCGGGCGGCGACCGGTCACCATCGCCTCGGCGAGGAGTTGGCCGGTCGCCGGACCGAGAGTGGTGAACTGCTGCCCGACGCCCGCCTGCTCGGCGGCCCCCTTCCGGACCTCCGCGCACACGACGAGGCGCACGGCACCTCGTTCCTGCCCACCCTCGCCGCCTGGTGGGACCACTACGGCGAACCGCAGGTGCCGCGCGGGCCCTGCGGATCCACCCCTACACCCTGCGCTACCGGCTGCGCCGGATGGCCGAGGTGACGACGGGCGACCTCTCCTCACCACAGGTCCGCCTGGCGTTGCGCCTCCTGCTCGGCTCACTGCTGGACGGGCCCGGCCCACTCACGCCGCCCGCCGGTCGGTGCGGACCGCCTCAGCCTGCGTGAAGGATCCGGAAGCGACTGGCGTCCGCCGGATCCCGCTCGGCGACCTGGACCGACGGCCACGCCCACTGCCAAACGCTGACGCCCGGCGTACGGGAGAACCGGATCCGCCCGCGGGTGCCCTCGACAGCGACGCGCGGCCAGGACTCGGCGATGCGCGCGCGGTCCGCACCGTGCGAACGGAGCAGATCGGCGAGGACGACGACCGTGTCGTAGCCCTCGAAGGCGACGAAGGAGGGCGCTTCACCCAACCGCTCACGCAGGGCCGTCTCGACTCGCGCTCCGAGTGGGCTGAGACGCTCGGGCAGGTAGCGCAGGAACGGGATCGCCGAACCGTCGTCGCCCAGCAGCGCCGCCCATTCGGCGAACTCCGGTTGCCCGGCCGGGGCACCGATCACGGTCTCGGCGAGGCGCTGGTCGCGGCGGACGGACCTGACGATCGACACGGCCGGCTCCGGGTGGCCGGTCAGCAGGAGGAGGGCTGTCGCGCCATGGTCGACGAGTTCGTCGCACACGGCCGCGGGGGCGAGGGTGCCCATGTCGAGCTCGATGACGGTGCCGCCGCGCGGAGCGAGGTGGTCCCGCAGGATGCGGGCCCCGGATGCCCAGTAGACGCTCGGCTGGGCTGCTATGGCGATTCGACTGTGGCCCGTGCCGAGGAGGAACTCCGCGTAGGTCCGCCAGCCGTGGGACTGCGCCGGGGCGAGGCGCGCGACCCATTCCGTCGGCCGGTCGGTGAGCGCGTCGAGAACCGCTGAGGAGCAGAGGAACGGCAGGCCGAGGGCGTCGGCCCTGGCGGCGACCGCGCGGGCGACGACGCTGTGGTACTCCCCCGCCAGGGCGGCCACGCCCAGCTGAGCCAGTTCGTCCACGGCCGCCGCGGCCTTCTCCGGATCAGCCGCCGTGTCCCGGACCAGCAGTTCGAGCGGCCTTCCGCCGATCCCACCGGCGTCATTGACCTCGCGAACGGCCAACTCGATTCCGGCGAGCAGATGTTGCCCCGCCTCGACCAGCCGGGCCTGGTCAGCGGCACGAGAGCGCCGATCCCTACTGATGTTCCGTCAGTCCGCCCCGCTCCGAATGCCGATGGTGACGTGCTCATGTGCTGGCGTCTCCCGCGTGACGATTCGGTCGCAGGTCGCCCGGATCACCGAACGGCCGGGTTCGATGGTACGCGTCCACCTCATCCGGCCACGGCGAGCACACCTGCGTGATCACGCCGGACATTGCATCCACCGCCATCGCCAACAGTCAACCGAATTCCTCTTCCGGCAGGCGGTGACCACCGATGCCGCGTCATGGCCTGTGCGCCGGCTCTCCCGCGACAACCAGCCGGTACCCGTAGTCCATGCCAGTCCGCTCGAGCAGGTCGGCATGACGGCGCCGCCACCGCCCCGAGTCCAGATCGGCACGCAGCCGGGTGATCGCCGACTCCACGACGGTGGACGGAAGTTGGGCGAAGGTGGAGCTGGCCCGCCGGATCACCGGGTCGAGGTAGCACTCGGGACGGCGCCAGTAGGCGATCTGGAAACCGTCGGTGAAGTCGTACGGGATGGGGAAGGGCAGCACGGTATGGGCGTCGAGCGCCTCGACGGGGCGGCAGGGCGGGGTCGACCAGGGTGACGGCGTGGACTACCTCGCCCGCGCGAACCGCCACCGACCGGAGGCCACGGACGGCTCTCGGCGCGCACCAGACAGGCACAAGCGGGCGTTCGGTCCACCCGAAGGACGCGGAGTGCGCACGACCCGTGGCTGGAGGCGGGCAGGGCGCCCGCCCGCCTGATACCCGCCTACCGGGCCCACTTGTATAGTCAGGCGCCCGGTCGGATGTGAACAACGCGGGCACCTGGACGTTCGTCGCCGCCCCGACCGTGCTCAACACGGCCTTCCGGCTCGGGGCGACCGGTCAGCCGGTGGCGGCGAGCGTGCCGTCGAAGGTGGCGGCCGCGAGGCCGAAGGACAGGGTCATGCCGATCCCCGAGGTGACCGAGATCGCCCGGACGCCCGGCGCCAGGTCGCGCACCAGCAGCGGGCCGCGGGGACTGCTGGCGTAGACGCCCTGCCAGCGCTCCAGGATCCGCAGCCGCTCGACGCCCAGGACCCGCGCGACGGCCCCGATCAGCAGTTCGTAGCAGCGCTCGTCGATGAACGGCGGGGTGGTGGCGTCGTAGTGGTGCGAGTCACCGACCAGTACGGTGCCGTCCGGCAGCCTGGTGAACATCACGTTGGCGCCGATCTCCAGCAGCTCCGCGCTGTGGCCCAGGACCTCCTCCCGCAGCCGGGCAGCCGACGGCCGGCTGGTGAAGGCGTCATAGCGGAGCATCGAGGTGGCCGTCAGCACCGCGGAGTCGGTGGCGAACCCGACCGGGGCCTCGGCCCGCGCCATGGCGAGGCGGCAGCGCTGGACTTCGTGGTCCTCGGCGATGTCGGGCAACAGGTAGTCCAGGTCGTGACCGACGCAGATCAGGATCCGGTCGCCGTGGACCGGGCCGCGGGTGGTGTGCACCGTCCCGGGCTCGACGCCGGTGACGGCGGTGCCCCAGAGGATCCGGCCCTGCGGCTGCTCGGCCACCCAGCGGGCCAGACCGGGCGCCGCCTCGCGCGGGTTCACCCGCAGGTCGGCGGGCAGTATCGCGCCGCCCACCAGGTCGCCGTCCGCGCCGCCCGCGCGGCCGAGCAGCGCCGCCGTCTGCGCGGCGGTGCGCAGCTCGACGGCGTCGCCACCGCGCTCGGCGCGCAGCTCCTCCAGAACGGCCGCCTCGGTCGCCGACCGGGCCACCACCAGGGTGCCGGCCTCCTCGGCCCAGATGCCAGAGGCCTCGGCGGCGCGCAACCAGCCGGACCGGGAACGCTGGGCGAGGGCGAGCAGTTCGCCGTCCTGGGCGCTGATGCAGCAGTGGCCGAAGTTGCGGACCGAGGCGCCGACGGGCTGCCGGTCGCGCTCGACGACGGTGACGGACAGCCCCTGGCTCAGCGCCTCGACGGCGTGGGCCAGGCCGATGATGCCGGCGCCGACGATCACCACGTCGCTGCGGCCGGGCGTGCCGGGGGTGCGCGTACGGGAGGTGGCGGGGGTGGTGGTGGGTGTGCTGCTGCTCATGGCTCCAGATTCCGGGCTCGTCGGCATCAACGTCAATAGATGTCTGTACAAGTTACCGTCTGTTCATCCGCTCGACGAACACCGGGGCCCAACGGCTCTCCGGGCAGACGAGCAGGTGGGCCCCGCCTTGAGAAGTTCCACCCCGGAGTGTCATAGTCGGCTTGTGAAGACAAGTGACGAGCTTCCTCTCCACCAACGGCTCGGCGCCGAGTTCCAGCGCCGCATCGAGTCCGGCGAGTGGCCCGAGGGTGAGCCGGTGCCCAGCGAGTCGCAGCTCTGCGCCGAATTCGGCGCCTCCCGCGGCCCGGTCCGCCAGGCGCTGGCCATGCTGCGCCGCGAGGGCAGCCTGGTCGGCGGCCGCGGGAAGCCGCCGGTCGCCCGGCGCTCGGCCCCCTCCCAGCCGTTCGGCACCTTCCTCTCCTTCACCCAGTGGGCCCGCACCATCGGCCGCGAACCCGGGCAGACGACCGTCGAGGTGGCCCGCCGCCGGGCGACCCCGGAGGCCGCCGCCCGGCTGGGCCTCACCGAGGGCGAGCCGGTCGTCGAGCTGGTGCGACTGCGGCTGCTGGACGGCGTTCCGGCCATGCTGGAGCGCTCCACCTTCGTCCACGAGGTCGGCCGCATCCTGTTCGACTTCGACCCGGACACCGGTTCCGTCTACGAGGAACTGCTGCGCCGCGACGTCGACCTGCACCACGCCCGGCACACCATCGACGCCGTCGCCGCGGAGCCGAGCGACGCCGAGCTCCTGCGGATCACCGTCGGCGACCCACTGCTGCGCGTACGACGGCTCACGACGTCGAGCCAGGGTGTGCCGCTGGAGGACGCGGACGACCGCTACCTGCCCGCCATGGCCACCTTCACCATCGAGAACACCATCAATGGCCGTACCGTCATCGGCCGCTACCGCACCGAAGAGGACTGACAGCGTGATCGAGCTCGCCGCCCTGGACATGGCCGGTACCACCGTCAACGAGGCCGGTGCCGTCTACCGGGCCCTGCGCACCGCCGTCGAGGGCACCGGGGTGCCCGTCACCGAGGCCGACCTCCAGACCTGGATGGGCACCGACAAGCGCGAGGCCATCGCCGCCCTGGTCCGCATCGGCGGCGGCACCCCGACCCCGGAGCTGGTCGAGGAGCGCTACGCGGCCTTCCGCGAGTTCCTGCGCGAGGCCTACCGGACCACCCCGCCGCAGGCCATCCCCGGTGTCGAGGACGCCCTCGCCGAGCTGCGCCGACGCGGCATCAAGGTGGCCCTGACCACCGGCTTCAGCGGCGACGTCGCGTACCCGCTGCTGAAGTCGCTTGGCTGGTCCACCGGCGAGGGCGGCAACCTCGACGCGGTGGTCACCTCGGACGAGGTCCCGCGCGGGCGTCCGGCGCCGCACATGATCCACCGGGCGATGGAGAAGACCGGGGTCATCGACACCCGCCGGGTGCTGGCCGCCGGCGACACCGCCGTCGACGTCCAGGCCGGCGCCAACGCCGGTGCCGGTGTGGTGATCGGCGTCCTGACCGGGGGGCTCACCCGCGGCGACTTCGAGGGGCACCCGCACACCCACGTGCTGGACAGCGTCGCCGACATCCCGTCGCTTCCGGAGGCCCGGCCCGCCGTCTGATCCGACCGTCACAGGAGCCGCCGGGAATGGCGTCCACCCTCGGCAGCTTCCGCGTCTGGCACATCGGTGCCTCGACTCATCCCGGCCCCGGTCTCTCCGGGGTTCCAAACACCTGGTCGCGCCCGGCAGTTGCTCGGCCGTGCCGCACAGCTCCATGACCTGCTCGCCGCAGGGCGAACGGTCCTGCGGCGATCCCGCGTCCGGGCACACGCTACCGTCCGGTGTAGGTGAACTCGTCGGCCGGGCTGGGGGGAGAGGTGGCCCTGCCGACCGTCACGGTGATGTTCACCGTCTGGTGGTCGTCGAGCTGACCGGGCGCGGTTGCGGTGATCTGGGCCGGTGGGGACGAACTTGACCGAATCGGATGCCTTGTCCTTGAAGTGCACGGTGGCGCCATCGACAAAGCCCGAGCCGCTGATGGTGACCGGGGTGCCGACCTTTCCGCTGGTCGGGCTGACCGCACTGACCACCACAGGTGCGGGTCCGCCATAGGCGAACTGCCCCATCGCGACGGCCGGGGAAGTGCCGAGGGTGTTGGTGACGCGGACGTGGACGACGCCGGTTCCGTTGGGGACCTGAGCGGTGATCCTGATGCCGGAGGGGTCGATGTCGCTCTTGGTACAGGCGAATTGGCCGAAGTCGACCACGCTGTCCGAACTGAAACACTTCGTAGTCCAGCACGGTCACGGCCTCGTCCTGATTTCGCTGGCCATCGACAGCCCGGGTAGCGCAGACTCGGGCCGGACACTTTTCAGACCGGAGGATGGTTTTCATGGTTGACCGGCCCTTGACGCTCATGGCGGTGCACGCCCACCCCGACGACGAGGCCACCGGAACGGGGGGTGTGCTGGCCCGGTACGCGGCGGAGGGCTTCCGTACGGTCCTCGTCACCTGTACCGACGGCGCCTGCGGTGACGGGCCGGGCGGCGTCAAGCCGGGCGAGCCCGGCCACGACCCGGCGGCCGTCGCCGAGATGCGCCGTCAGGAGCTCCAGGCGAGCTGCGACGTCCTCAAAATCAGCCACCTGGAGATGTTGGACTACGCCGACTCCGGAATGATGGGCTGGGCGGCCAACGACGCTCCCGGCTCCTTCTGGCGGACGCCGGTCGAGGAGGGCGCCGCCCGCCTCGCCGAACTGCTGCAGCGCTACCGGCCCGACGTGGTCGTGACCTACGACGAGAACGGCTTCTACGGCCACCCCGACCACATCCAGGCGAACCGCATCACCATGGCGGCGCTGGAGCTGAGCGGGATGACGCCGAAGGTGTACTGGACGACTGCGCCGCGCTCGATGATGCAGCGCTTCGGCGAGGCCATGCGCGAGCTCGGCGCCGACTGGGATGCGCCGGACCCGGCGGAGGAGGCCGAGGCCATGCCCGAGATCGGCCTCCCCGACGAGGAGATCACCACCTGGGTCGACATCACCGAGTTCGGCAGCCAGAAGTTCGACGCCCTGGCCGCGCACGCCAGCCAGGGCGAGAACATCTTCTTCCTGCGGATGGGCAAGGAGAGGTTCACCGAGCTGATGGGCGTGGAGACCTTCGTCCGGGTCCAGGACACCACCGACGCCGCCGTGCCCGAGACCGACCTCTTCGCCGGCCTGCGCTGACCCGCCGGCGCAGCCGTCCGTTGACCTGAAGACCCGTCGGGCAGCCATGACAGGCCGCCCGACGGGTCTTCACCCTGTGCGGCGATCCGGGCGCGGGGACGGGAGTCAGAGCGTACGGCGAAGAGTTCGCGACCAATAGTGACTCCGTCGGGCCACCGGCTCACGCTCACACTCCAGCACGCTCGTACGAGGGAGGACGTACGATACCGATCCTGGCAGCGGACCCGTTGAGGCACGAGCCCCGTCCCGGACCCGGCCCCCGGCACCGGGAGTGTCAGCGGCGCCAACTCGGCGGCGGTCGTGGAGAAGACCTCGCCCGGGCCGCCGGTGAGCACGGCGAGGCAGCGGTGGGTCCACCTCCGAGCCGGTCGCCCAGGACACCGGCCAGCGCGCTCCGGGGTCGCCGTCCGGCTGGACCGGCGTGAAGCGGGCCGCCCAGTCCCGGGCGCCGAAGCGGGCCGCGTCCACGGCGAGGACATGGCGGCGCTCCGCAGCCGTCAGGTCCCGGTGGAGGTGTGCGGACGCCCGGTAGACGGCCGCGAGCAGCCGCTCCCCGCCATCGTCGACGCGCTGAACGGCTTTGCCGCCAAAGCCTCCTGAGCGGACGCCAGTTCCATACCCCACCCTCGTCTCATGTGATCAGTAACGTGAGGATGGCGCGCCCCGGTTGCGTCAGTCGAGATCACACCATGCCCCAACCAGCTGAACGGAGAGGCAAGATGACGATCAAACAGAACACCTGCGGTGGCTTCGCCCGGGCGGCGGCATGCTGACGTTCATCGTCGCCGCGCTCATCCTCATCATGATCCCCGGCCCCGACCAGGCGCTGATCACCCGCAATGCCCTGGTCGGCGGTCGGACCGCCGGCCTCTACACCACGCTCGGCGGCATGCTGGGCCTCAGCGTGCACGTGTCGGCCGCCTCGCTGGGCGTGTCCTCGTTGCTCGTCGCCTCCGCCGTCGCGTTCACGGCGCTCAAGGCCGTCGGAACGCTGTACCTGGTCTGGATGGGCATCGCGACCCTGCGCGCGGCCCGACAGTCCGCGAAGGGCGCGGCGGACGCGACGGCACCGGCGGCGGCCGGGAACAACCGGCTGGTGTACCTGCGGCAGGGCTTCCTGTCGAACGCGCTCAACCCCAAGGTGGCGCTGTTCTTCGTCACCTTCCTGCCGCAGTTCCTCCCCACCACCGGCCACACACTGGGCCAGGCGCTCGTGCTCTCGGCGGTGTTCGTGGTGCTGTACCTGCTCTGGTTCAGCCTCTACACGGTCACCGTCGACCGCATCGGCGCGTTCCTGCGGCGCCCGCGGGTGCGTAGCCGCATCGAGCGGGTGACCGGCGCGCTGCTGATCGGCTTCGGCGTCCGGCTCGCGCTGATGCACTGACCCCCGGGGTTGTGGCCCGGGCTCGGGTGCCCGGGCCACAACCCCGTACTCGGCGGACCTGGGGAGTGTCTTGTACGGCCCGGATGTTCTCCTCGCCCTCGATCGCGTGGCCGTCGGTGTTGAGGTGGTCCATGGTGGCCCGGGCCCCGGCACCGGGGAGGACGCGGTCGGCCTCGGCCGCCATCTCGTCGACCGTCCGGTGGAACTCCTCCCAGGCCCAGGCGTACGCCTCGGCCGGGTCGATGTCGGCGCCGTTGGCCCAGCGGGCCGAGCGCAGGTAGCGCTCACGGCCGACGGCGTCTGGGGTGCCGCCGGCGGCGGGCAGATAGCCGTCGCACAGCCAGTCCCGGAAGGCCGCCGCCGCGGCGGTCGCGCGCTCCGCGGCGGTGTCCAGCTCGGGCCGCAGCCGGGCGGGGCCGGCCGCCGTGAAGCCGGTGAACCAGCTCGCGCCGCCGTTCCGGCCGGTCCAGGCGTCGAGCTGCGCGATGACCGCCCGGGCCTGCCTGGGCGCGCACAGCAGCCCGCGGCGGATGCCCTCGGCCGAGCTCGCCCGGTAGCCGTCCAGCGCGCCGGGCACGCTGCGCAGCCGCCCGGCGACGGCCGCCCAGTTCTCCTCCGTGTCGGTGGGCATCATGGTGAAGACGCCCGCACCTGGTGCAGCGGCGAGTTGACGTTGCGCAGCTGACGGAACCGGTCCCCGGTCTCGTGTACGGCGAGCTCCGCGGTCAGCCGCTCCCGCAGCAGCCGGGCGCAGTCCCGTTCCGCGGCGTCCTCGGGGATCCCGGTGCTCCGCTCGGCGGCGTCGACCGCGGCCAGTGTCTTCCGGGCCAGCTGCCCCCATGCTGACGCACCGGGCGAGGCCCTGTCAGCAAGCTGGGGGCCGGAACGGGACAGCGGAACCGTCCGGGGCGTACCGCGCGTCGGAACGTGCGTACGCCCGCCGACCCGACGCCGTGCGGGACAGCGCAACCGGGGGGTCCGTCGAGGTGCTGATCCTGCTCGTACTCTTCGCCGCTGGCGCCGGCCTGGTCCTGATCGGCGTCCACAAGCTGCACACCGCGGTGCCGACCTGCTACGGCCGGCCCATGTCGCCCGGGGACGTCTGCCACCCCCGCGCCGCCCATGCCTACGGCGAGGGCATGCCCGAGCCCCACGACTCGACCTACCGGCAGCAGTTGGACAGCCTCACCAGCGGGGGCTGGACCGCCATCGTGATCGGCGTGGTCCTGCTGGCGCTGGCCGTCGTGATCGGCGTCGCCTGGGCAGCCTCCGCCGCCCGCGAGAGCCGGGAGTCAACCACCCGGAACTGACGATCCCGGGTTTGCGCTTGGCCGTGGGCCTGACGAGTTGCGCGAAGCCCGCACCATCCGCGCGGTCAGCTCTGGCACCCCGCGATCAGCCCGCGGCTCCAACGACATCCAGTCCCCACCCTCGATCGACCAAGGACGATCACGGCAGTCCGAACGGCTCCGTCATCACCGGTTTGCGGATTTCCCAACGGAGTCCCGAAGCCCCGGCTTCCTCGGCGGAATCAGGTGAACAGGCCCGCACACCGAAGCGAACCGACGGGTGCGCCGGGAGCGGATCGGCCGGTGTACGACCGGCCGGGAGCCCGTTTCGGTGAAGCCCTCTCGTGTCCGGAACCGTCCCCTGGATCTCCTACGATGACCGCCATGAACACAGCTGGGGCGGAACGACGCCTCGTCGACGGGCGCTTCGAACTGCTTCAGCAGCTCGGTGGCGGCGGCATGGGCCTGGTCTGGCGAGCCCGGGACAACGCACTGCACCGCGAAGTGGTACTCAAGGAGGTCCGCCCGTCGGACCCGGCGATGGCCGCGGCCGACCCGGACGGGGTGCGGGAGCTGCGCGAGCGGGTGCTGCGCGAGGCCCGGGCGCTCGCCCGGATCCAGCACCCCAACGTCGTGGTCATCCACCATATCGTCGACAGCCCGGACCACCCCCACCCCTGGCTGGTGATGGAGCTGGTCAGCGGTGGCAGCCTCGCCGACCGGCTGGCCGACGGCCCGCTCGGCGTGGCGGAGACCGCGCGGATCGGGCGCGGCGTGCTGTCCGCGCTGCGCGCCGCCCACGCCGTCGGCATCCAGCACCGGGACGTCAAGCCCGGCAACGTGCTGCTGCGCCCCGACGGCACCCCGGTGCTCGCGGACTTCGGCATCGCAGCCGTCCAGGACGCCACCGCCCTGACCGCGACCGGTGCGCTGATCGGCTCGCCCGAGTACATCGCACCGGAACGGATCCGCGGTCAGGAGGGCAACCCGTCCTCCGACCTGTGGTCGCTCGGCATGCTGCTCTACGTCGCCGTCGAGGGCCACCACCCGTTGCGCCGGGCGACCACACTGGCCACCCTCGCCGCCGTTCTCGACGAGCCGCTGCCGCCGCCGAGCCGGGCCGGGCGGCTCGGGCCGCTGCTGGTCGCCCTGCTCGGCAAGGACCCGGCACTGCGCCCGGACGCCGAGCAGCTCGACCGGGCGCTGGAGCAGGCCGAGTACGAGCCCGAGACCTTCCCGCTCGCCCCGGCCGCCCACCCCGTCCGGCCGACGCCGCACGACCGCATACCCACCGGCTTCCCGGCACCCCCGACGACGGGCGCCTCGCCTGCCACGTCAACGTCCCGCCGGGGCCGCGTCACGGTCGCCGCGGTGGCGGCCGGCGCCGTGGTGCTCGCCGGCGCCGGGGCGCTCTACCTGAACCGGTCCGGCACCGACGCGGATGCCGGCGTGTCCAAGGCCCCGAGCGCCACGACCGGTGCCACGAGCACCGTGTCCGACGACCTGCCGCCCACGACCGCACCGTCCTCCGTTGCCTCGCCGACCGCGGTGCCCGGCTCGACCGCCGACACGAACCTGCTGAACCCGGACGGCGTGCGCCGCACCGTCACGACCCTGCAGCCCTACCTGTCCGGCAACAAGGTCTTCGAGCTGACCGTCTACCCGGAGTACGCCATCGCCGAGGTCCCCACCTCGGCCGGCCCCAACCTCTACGACCGGATCACGATCCGCGACGGCAAGATCACCCGCGAGGCGGGCGGAGAGCTGATCGGCGACGAGAAGCCCATCGACCTGCAGCAGTACAGCTGGGACGTCATACCCGGCCTGCTCCAGCGTGCCCAGGCCACCCTGAACGTCCCCCAGCCGACAACGCGCTACCTGCTCATCAACTCCGACATGTTCGACGGCACCCCCACCATCAAGCTCTACCTCGCCGACGACTACGGCACCGGCTACCTGGAGACGGACCCGAAGGGCACCACCAAGCGCACTTACCCCCGCGGCTCCTGACCCGCGTTCAAAGCGGCGCGATGCCCGCGTGCCGGAGCGCGGAACGCGCGGCCTGAAGCCCGCACAGCCCGTGCACGCCGGCCCCGGGAGGGGTGGCCGCGGAGCAGAGGTAGACACCGCGGATGCCGGTGGCGTACGGGTCGAGCGCGGCGCGCGGGCGCAGCACGGTCTGCAGCGCGGTGTTGGCTCCCGTGGAGATGTCCCCGCCGACGTAGTTGGCGTTCTCGCGCGCCAGCCGGCCGGTCGACGTGACGGCCGTGGCGAGCACCCGGTCGCGGAAGCCGGGCGCGAACCGCTCGATCTGGGCGAGGATCGCCTCCGCGGCGTCCCCCTCGTAGCCGTGCGGCACGTGGGCGTAGGCGTACACCGGGTGCACGTCGCCGCGCGAGCGGCCGGGATCGGCGAGGTACTGCTGCGCCACCAGTGTGAAGGGCCGTGCGGGCATGCGCCCGAGGGCCGTCTCCCGTTCGGCGTGGGCGATCTCCTCCAGGGTGCCGCCGACGTGGACGGTGCCGGCCCGGCGGCAGCCCTCGTGGCGCCACGGGACACCGTCCTGGACGGCGAAGTCCATCCGGAAGGCCGCCGGACCGTGCCGCCAGCGGCGGTACGCGCGGCGCACCCGCGCTGGCAGTTCGCCGCCGCAGAGGTCCGCCGCCGCGCCGGGCGCGAGGTCCAGCAGGACGATCGGGAACGGCCGCAACTCGGCCAGCGAGCGCACCGGCCGCCCGGTCTCGATGCGTCCGCCGAGTTCGACCAGCCGGGCCGCCAGGGCGCCGCTGATCCGGCCGGAACCGCCCCGGGCGACCGGCCAGCCGCGGTGGTGCGCCGCCGCGAGCAGCATCAGGCCGACGGCCGAGGTCAGCGGCCGCTCCAGCGGCTGGAAGGCGTGCGCGGCCGCGCCGGCGAACAGGGCCCTGGCCCGGTCGGTGCGCCAGCTGCTGGCGAGCAGGGTGGCCGGCTGGACGGCCTTCAGGCCGAAGCCCGCCAGGATCACCGGGTGCCGGGGCAGCCGCAGGAGCGGGCGCAGGGCGTCCTCGGCGAGGGCGTCGAAGTCCGCGCTCAGCCCGCCGAACACCCGCTCCCAGGTGGCCGCGTCGGGCCCCAGCGCGCGGGCGCTCTCCCGGACCGAGCGCACCGCCACGGCCGCGTCCCCGCCGTCCAGCGGGTGCGCCAGGTCCACTTCCGGCCAGGCCCACTCCAGTCCGTGCCGGGCGAGGTCGGGAGAGCGCAGCAGGGCGGAGGCCACACCGAAGGGGTGCACCGCCGAGCAGTGGTCGTGCAGCAGGCCCGGCAGGGTGGCCTCGCCGCTGCGGGCGCCGCCGCCGATCTCCTCGGCGGCTTCCAGCACCGTGACGGCGAGGCCGTGCCCGGCGAGCGTGACCGCCGCGGCCAGCCCGTTGGGCCCGGAACCGACGACGACGGCCTCGCTCAAGCGCCCACCTCGCCACGCTCGGCGGTCTCTTCGCGAAACGCGCACCTTCCGATGACGAGCTCGCTCATGCCCTGCCTCCCTGGCGGCGTCAGCAGATCCGCGGCAACTGCTCGCCCATCGGCAGGTCGACCACCCGGGTGCCGCCGAAGCCGGTGCGGGCGACGACCATCCCGGGGTGGTCCGCGACGCACTCGCCGATCACCACCGCCTCCGCGCCGAGCGGGTGGGCGCGCATGGCGGCGAGGACGGCGTCCGCCTCGCCGCGCGGGACGAAGGCGACGAGCTTGCCCTCGTTGGCGATGTACATCGGGTCCAGGCCCAGTACGGCGCAGGCGTTGGCCACCGGATCCGGCACGGGCACGGCGCGTTCGCTCAGCACCACACCCACCCCGGCCGCCGCCGCGATCTCGTTGAGCGCCGCCGCCAGGCCGCCCCGGGTGGGGTCGCGCAGCACGTGCAGGTCGGGGGTGGCGGCGAGCATCGCCCCGACCAGGCCGCCGAGCGCCGCGCTGTCGCTGCGTACCTCGACCCCGAACTCCAGGCCCTCCCGGACGCTCATGATCGCCACCCCGTGCAGTCCGATCGGCCCACTGACGATCACCACGTCGCCGGGGACGGCCCGCTGCGGCCGGATGTCGACCCCGGCCGGAACGAGCCCGATGCCGGCGGTGTTCAGGTAGACGCCGTCCCCGTGCCC
Source organism: Kitasatospora sp. NPDC001159 (assembly GCF_053598235.1). Taxonomy (NCBI): domain Bacteria; kingdom Bacillati; phylum Actinomycetota; class Actinomycetes; order Kitasatosporales; family Streptomycetaceae; genus Kitasatospora; species Kitasatospora sp. NPDC001159. Next base: position 8,470 of record NZ_JBSFJV010000032.1, on the reverse strand, counting down.
GGCCTCCACCACCTTGGTGTCCCCGGTGGCCACCTCGACCCCGGCGGTGCGGGCGGCGGCCCCGAGGGCCCGGGCGACCCGGTCCACCACGGCCATCTCCACCCCCTCCTCCAGGATGAAGCCGCTGGACAGGTAGGCCGCCCGGGCCCCGCTCATGGCGAGGTCGTTGACCGTGCCGTTGACGGCGAGGTCGCCGATGCAGCCGCCGGGGAAGAACAACGGCCGCACCACGTAGGAGTCGGTGGAGAAGGCGAGCCTGGCGCCACCCAGCTCCAGGACGGCGGAGTCGCCGAGCCCCGCCAGCGCCCGGCCGCCGAACGCGGGCGCGAAGAGGTTCTGCACCAGCTCGGCGGACATCGCCCCGCCGCCGCCGTGCCCCATCACCACCCGGGGGTGGTCGCGCAGCGGCAGCGGGCAGCTCCAGCCGGAGAAGTCGGGCGCGGCCGACGGTTCCGCCAGCATCTCGGTGTCAGCCAACGGGACTCGCCTCCTGAGGCGTGATCGGCGTGCTCAGCCGCCGGTAGAGGTAGTACGCGGCGCAGGCCCCCTCGCTGGAGACCATGGTGGCGCCGAGCGGGGTGCGCGGGGTGCAGACGGTGCCGAAGGCCTCGCACTGGTGGGGCTTCAGCAGTCCCTGCAGCACCTCGCCGGCGCGGCACTCGGCCGGTTCCCTGGTCGCGATTCCCGCGACGTCGAAGCGGTGCTCGGCGTCGTGGTCCCGGTAGCGGGGCGAGAGCCGCCAGCCGCTCCGCGGGATGACGCCGATGCCGCGCCAGGGGCGGTCGGCCACCTCGAAGACGTCCGCCAGCATGGCGCGGGCCGCGGGGTTGCCCTCGGGCCGGACGGCGCGCGGGTAGGCGTTGTCGACGGCGTGCTCGCCGCGTTCCAGCTGCCGTACGGTCCGCCGGATGCCCTCCAGGATGTCCAGCGGCTCGAAGCCGGTGACGACGATCGGCACCCGGTGGCGCTCCGCGAGCGCCGGGTACTCGGCGGTGCCCATCACACTGCACACGTGCCCGGCGGCGAGGAAACCCTGGACCCGGCAGTCCGGCGAGTCCATGATCGCGTCGATGGCGGGTGGCACCCGCACGTGCGAGACCAGCATGCTGAAGTTGCGCAGGCCCTGCTTCCTGGCCAGGTGGACGGCCATGGCGTTCGGCGGGGCGGTGGTCTCGAAGCCGATGCCGAAGAAGACGACCTCCCGGTCCGGGTTCTCCCGGGCGATCCGCAGGGCGTCGAGCGGCGAGTACACCACCCGGACGTCGCCGCCCTCGCCGCGGACGCGGAACAGGTCCCGGTCGGTGCCGGGCACCCGCAGCATGTCCCCGAAGGAGCAGAAGATCACCTCCGGCCGGGCGGCGATCGCCAGCGCGCGGTCGATCACCTCCAGCGGGGTGACGCACACCGGGCAGCCCGGCCCGTGGATCAACTCGACTTCTTCCGGTAGGAGTTGGTCGATGGCGTGCCGAATGATGCTGTGCGTCTGGCCGCCGCACACCTCCATCAGCGCCCACGGCCGGGTGACCGTCGCCCTGATGTCGGCGAGCAGCCCCTCGGCCAGCTCGGGGTTGCGGAACTCCTCCAGGTACTTCACCGTCCGGCCTCCTCAGTCCCTCGCTCCGCCCCGGCCGCCTCCCACGGGTCACCGAACTCCTCCTGCAGCAGCCCGAGTTCCTCGAACAGCTGCAGGGTCCGCCGGGCCGACTCCTCGTCCAGGCGCTGGAGCGCGAAGCCCACGTGGACGATCGCGTAGTCCCCCACCTGAAGGTCGGGCAGGTACTCCAGGCACACGTCCTTGACCACCCCGCCGAAGTCCATGACCGCCATCCGGGTCCCGTCACGTTCCCCGATCTCCGTCACCCTGCCGGGCACTGCCAGGCACATCCGCTCTCACTCCTCCCGGGTGACCGACGACCGGGCGGCCACCATCAGCTGGCCGAGCGCCAGCCCTCCGTCGTTGGGCGGCACCCGGCGGTGCCGCAGTACGGTGAAGCCGTCCTCCCCGAGGCCGCGCGCGCAGCCCGAGGAGAGCAGCGCGTTGGCGAAGACGCCGCCGCTGAGCGCCACCGTGGTGGTGCCGTAGCGCTCCCGGGCGGCCGCACAGATCCGCCGGACCAGGTCGGCCACCGCACTGTGGAAGCGCGCGGCGACCAGCCCCGCGGAAGCACCCGCGGCCACGTCCGCCACGACTCCGGCCAGCACCGGCCCGGGGTCGGCGATCCAGCCGTCCTCCCGGGGCGACAGTCCGAACCCGTAGCCCGCCGCCGGGCCGAACTCAGCGGCCGCCGCCTCCAGTTCGATCGCCGCCTGGGCCTCGTAGCCGGCCCGGTGGCAGACCCCCGCGAGCGAGGACACCGCGTCGAACAGCCGGCCCATGCTGGAGGTCGGCACGCAGTTCAGCCCGCGCGCCAACTGCCGCTCCAACAAGTGGAGTTCCTCCTCCGGGCAGGCCTGAACCGGCGGCAGCCCGGGCGCCCAGGGCAGCCCGGCCGTCCGCAGGTGCGCGAGCGCCGTCCGGTAGGGGCGTTCGACGGCCGCGTCACCGCCCGGCAGCGGCACGTACCCGAGGTGGGCGAGGCGGCGGAACCCGTCGTAGTCGGCCAGCAGCACCTCGCCGCCCCAGATCGCGCCGTCCTCGCCGTAGCCGGTGCCGTCGAAGGCCACCCCGAGCACCGCCCGACCGCCGTCCAGGCCGTGTTCGGCCATCACCGCGGCGATGTGGGCGTGGTGGTGCTGCACCCGGCGCACCGGCCGGCCGGCGGCGGTCCGCTCGGCGTGCCGGACCGAGCGGTAGCCGGGGTGCCGGTCGGCGACGAGCAGGCCGGGCCGCACCCCACTGACCGTGCCGAGCTGCTCGACCGCGCGGTCGAAGGCGCGCAGCGTCGCCAGGTCGTCCATGTCGCCGATGTGCCCGGACAGCCAGGCGTAGCCGTCGCGGGCCAGCGCGAAGGTGTTCTTAAGGTCACCGCCGACCGCCAGCACCGGCCGGACGGGCACCGGCAGCGGGAGCGGCAGCGGGGCGTATCCGCGCGAGCGGCGCAGCGGCAGCTGCTCGCCGTCGACCACCCGCACCACGGAGTCCTCGCAGGGCACGTGGATCGGCCGGTCGTGGCCGAGCCAAGCGTCGACGAGCGGGGCGAGCCTGCTCAGCGCCTCCCGGTCGTCGGTGACGATCGGCTCGCCGGAGAGGTTGGCACTGGTCATCACCAGGAGGTCCGGCCCGGGGGCGGCGAGCAGCAGGTGGTGCAGCGGTGTGTACGGGAGCATCACCCCGAGGTCGGGGCTGCCGGGGGCGACCGCCGGGAGTTCCGCGGCGAACCCACCCGGGCGGCGCAGCAGGACGATCGGCCGTGCCGGTCCGGTGAGCAGTTCCCGCTCGACCGGGCCGACCGGCAGCAGGCCCTCGACGGTGGCGAGGTCCGGGGCCATCAGGGCGAACGGTTTGTCGCCGCGCCGCTTGCGCCGGCGCAGCAGGGCGACGGCTCCGGCGTCGCGCGCGTCGCAGGCGAGGTGGTAGCCACCGAGGCCCTTGACGGCGAGGACCGCCCCGTCGGCCAGCAGTCGGCGGGCCCCCGTCAGCGCTTCCTCCCCCGTCCGCCCGGCGGTCCCGGGGACGTTCAGCGCGAGGCGCGGCCCGCAGGCGTGGCAGGACACGGGCTGGGCGTGGAAGCGGCGGTCGGCGGGGTCGGCGTACTCCCGGGCACAGTCCGCGCACATCGGGAAGCCGGCCATGGTCGTGTTGGCGCGGTCGTACGGCAGGCCGGTCACGATGGTGTGCCGGGGACCGCAGTTGGTACAGCTGATGAAGGGGTGCCGGTGGCGCCGGTCGGCGGGGTCGGCGAGTTCGGCCAGGCAGTCGGCACAGACGGCGACGTCCGGCGGGATCAGGGGGGTACGGGGGCCGTCGGCCCGGGACGGGGCGATGGTGAAGCCGGTGGCGCCGGTGGCGGCGAGCGGCGCGTGCTCCACCGAGGTGACCCGGGCGAGCGACGGCGCGTCGCTGGCCACCCGTCGACAGAATGCGTCGAGGGCGTCCGGGCTGCCCTCGACCTCGGCCAGGACGCCCTCGCCGGTGTTGGTGACGCTGCCGGCCAGCCCGAGTTCGCCGGCCAGGGTGAACACGAACGGCCGGAAGCCGACCCCCTGGACGAGTCCGCGGACGGCGACCCGCCGCCGCTCGCGGTCGGGTTCCGGGTGACCGGCCGTCACCGCGGCGCCTGCACCGTGTCGTGGTGCGCCCCGTGCGAGTGGGCCGCCATCACCGGCCGGTGCACCTCGGCGCCGTCCAGCACGGACAGGGCCCGCTCCAGCAGCGCCCCGACGCCGTCGCCGGTGCGGGCCGAGGTGTGCACCACCTCCACCCCGGGGTTGACCCGCTGGACGTTCGCCAGGAACGCCGCCCGGTCGAACTCGGCCGCCGCGGCGAGGTCCGCCTTGGTCACCAGCACCAGGTTGGCCAGCCCGAACGCGGTCGGGTACTTGAGCGGCTTGTCCTCACCCTCGGTCACCGAGGCCAGCACCACCCGCAGCGATTCGCCGAGGTCGTAGGAGGCCGGGCAGACCAGGTTGCCGACGTTCTCCACGAACAGCAGCCGGCAGTCCTGCGGCAGCCAGCCGTCCAGGTGCCCGGCGAGCATCCGCGCCTCCAGGTGGCAGAGCCCGTCGGTGAGCACCTGCTTCACCGGCGCGCCGGAACGGGCCAGCCGCAGCGCGTCGTTCTCGGTGGCCAGGTCGGCGGTAAGCGCGGCGACCGGCACCCCACGCTGCCGGGCCAGCCCCAACTCGGCCTCCAGCAGGGCGGTTTTGCCGCTGCCGGGGCTGGACAGCAGGTTCACCGCCACCGTCCCCCGGGCGGTCAGCGCCGCCCGCAGTTCGCGGGCGCTGTCGTCGTTGCGGGCGAGGACCGCCCGGCGGAGGTCGACCGTCTGGCACATCGCGTCAGCCTTTCTGTTGGGCCCGGACGTCGGGGCGCCGGGGCGTGTCCTGCAGACACGCCCGCTAGGCCCACTCGACGTCGAGGATCTGGAGCTCGCGCCCGGACAGCAGCTCGACGCCGCCGCCTCCGGAGCAGTTCGGGCAGCCGAGGTCCGGCGGCATGCCGACGGCCCACTCGAGGGCGCAGGGCGCGCACCGGGCCCGCGCCGCAACGGGCTCGGTGTCCAGCACCGCGCCCTCCACCAGCGTTCCGGCACAGGCCAGTTCGAAGCAGAAGTCGAGCGCCTCGGGGACGACCCCGGCCAGCTCGCCCACCTGCAGCCGCACCCGCGTCACCCCGGGGGCCCCGTGCTGGCGCGCGGCCTCGTCCACCTGCTCGACGACGGCGGCGGCGATCGACATCTCGTGCATCGGTCCCTTCCCACGGCGGGCGGCAACGCGCCCCATTACAGGGCGCGGTGGCGGCCACGGCTCGAAGCCGCGCCGCCACCGCGCCTGGGGCTGCACCGTTCGCAGCAATCCGGGCCTCACATCCGCGAGATCTTCAGGTACCGCTTGAGATCCGGCAGGCTCTGCCAGACCAGCGCGCCGATCCCCGCCAGCAGGGCCGCGCAGAACAGCTTCCTCAGCATGGTGTTGTCTCCCTCTCCGGTTGTGTGGCCCCGTTCACGACCCGCAGGACCACATGGACCGCCTCCTCGACGGCGGCGGCGACGGGCTCGCTCAGCCCGATGCCCTCCTCCAGCGACGCCGGCTCGCAGCCGACCACCAGCACCCGCCCGGGCGGCTCGCCGCCAGTCCCGGCGGCGAGCGTGGCGAGCAGCGCGAGTACGGCGTCCGGCCCCATCCGGTGGCCGTCCAGCACCGGCGCCTCCAGCGGCTCGGCGGCCGCCTCGATGAGGTAGACCGTGCCGGGCGCCCCGCCGCGGCAGGTGGCGTCCACCAGGACGGCGGTCGGGTAGCCGTCGAGCAGCCGGTACGCCAGGTCGACGCCGCGCACGCCGACGTCGACCGTCTCGACGCCGTCCGGCAGAGGGTGGGCGGAGAGCCGTCGGACGGTCTCGACCCCGAACCCGTCGTCGCCGAGGAAGATGTTGCCCACTCCGGCGACCAGCACCTTCCCGCCGCTCATGCACCCACCCCGCTCCGCTCGCCGGGCGCTTCGCGCAACGCGCACCTCTCAACGGCTCGCTCGCTCACGACTCCTCCAGCGGGGTGACCTCGTCGGGCTGGAAGTAGCGGAAGCGTCCCTGGGCCCGCCACAGGTCCGCGCCCGGGTCGTCCTCCACGGTGACGGCCAGGTGCACCGAGCCGTCGACGTCGTGCAGCACCGCCTCCACGACGCCGGTCCGCCCGTCCAGGAAGAGGTCCTGGGCGTCGGTGCGCCGCCGTCCGGGCCGCAGCAGCACCCGGCTGCCGACGCCGACCGGGTGGCCGTCGACCAGCACCCGGTCCCGCTCGGGGTCGACCTGCGGGTCGCTGCCCGGGTCCCACCAGGGCTGCTCCGCGTCGCCGGCGGTGCCGGTGACCTCGCGCAGCCCGCGGATGGCGCCGTGCAGGCGCTCCAGCACCTCGGGCGGCATGGACTCGGCCAGGTCGATCACGGCCCCGGCCCGTTCGTCGGTGCCGCGGGCCTCCCGTTTCTCGCCCTCGGTCAGGGCCGCCGTCCGCAGCGCCAGGATCTCGTCGATCTCGGTGGCGTCGTACAGGGTGCCGAGGCTCTCCGGGGCGACGCGCGGGTGGTCCTCCAGGATGATCGGCGAGGACAGCATCACCTGGTGGTCGCCGTCCGGTCCGGCCAGGACGGGCCAGGTGCGCTCGTTGCGGCACCGCTCGACGGCCGGCCGGGCCCACTGGGGCGGATCGGTGACCGACAGGAAGTGGCCGTGCTCCAGACCGAGCAGCAGGTGGGCGGAGACCAGGGAGCGCGGCAGCGCCTCCTCGCGACCGGCCCGCAGGTCCGGCGTCCAGGCGGAGGCGTTCTCCACCACCACCGTCAGGCGCTGCGCCCGGTACGGGCCGGGCAGTTCCTCCGCCCTCACCCGCACCAGGCCGTCGACCTGTTCGCGCCGCCGCACCAGCCGCCCGACGGCGGTGCCGTGCTCGTGCAGCAGCTCCGTCCCGCCGACGCCCGGCAGCCGGAACCCCCGCTGCACTCCTTCGCCGCTCAACTCATCGACCGACAAGAGGAGTTCGATTCGCTCCTCGACGCCCTCGTCCCATTCGACGAGCACCCGGTCGGCCAGCTCCAGCCGTTCCACGGGCTCGAACCCGCCGGTGACGGTGGCCTGTTCGACGGTTCGCCGTTGCACGCGCAGGAAACGCAGCTCGACCGCCAGCCGGTCGTCCGGGCGTGCCTCCATCACGCACTCGGTGCGCTGGTGGGAGTGCTCGCCGCCCTGCGCGGTGTACTCGGGCGGCACCAGGACGCCGAACTGCCAGCGCAGCCGGTTCTTGGCCGCCGACGCGCGGTACGGGTAGAGCACGTAGCCCTCCAGCAGCACCGCGTCGGCGATCTGCCGGGCGGCCGCGAAGGCGCGCTCGATCCCGTCGGGGAAGCCGCTCACCGGACGCCCTCCTCGATCGCCGCCGCCGCGAGCAGTTCGCGCAGCGTCGCCTCCCAGGAGGGCAGGGCCCGCCGGGAGCGGTAGGTCAGCAGGTCGTCCATCACGTCGTCCGGCAGGCGCAGCCAGCCGCATCCGGGGAAGTGCTGGTCGATCGCCTCCCGCCAGACCCGCACCGGCATCCGCACCCGGGCCTCCTTGTCCCAGGGCACGGGGGTGACCTGGAAGCCGCCGGGGCCGGCGAAGGCGGTGCCGGAGAAGAGCAGCAGCAGCGGCACCCCGCCGCCGTCCAGCGCCCGGAAGTAGCGGGCGGAGGCCACTTCCAGGTCGTAGCTGCACGGCACCGCCAGGTCGGCCTCGGCCTCCCCGGTGAAGCCGGGCACCAGTAGCGGCACGGTGGCGAACTGGATCGGGTTGAGCGTGGACGCCCAGCGCTCCCGCTCGCCGAACAGGTCGGTCAGGCGCTCACCCTCGGCGGCGGCGTACGACCGGCGGCCCGGTTCGATCCGCAGCTGGCACTGGAGGGCGAGGGCGTGCACCCGGGTGTCGGCCGGCGCCGTGACCCGCAGCCGGAACACCAGGGTCGGCGCGGCCGCGTACGGGTCGGACCGGACGCCGGTGCAGGTGAAGCCGAGCGCGCACCTTCCGATGGTTCGTTCACTCTGTTCACTCATGCCGTCACCTCCGCGCGCAGCGGACGGGCCCGGGCTGCCAAGCGCTCGAAGAAGGCGTCGAGTTCGGCCCGCGCCTCGGCCCCGCCGTCGAAGCCGTGCCAGCACCGCCGCAGCCGGCCGACCAGCTCGTAGCAGACGTCGATCGGAACCAGGAAGCATGCGACGTTCCGGTCGGTGCGGCGCAGCAGCAGCGCCTCCACGTCCGGTTCCAGGGCGGCGGCCAGCCGGCTGGTGCCGAGGGCGCGTTCCCAGGCCTGCTCGTCCACCTCGCTCTCGGTGGCGCCGGCCGGCCCGGGG